>JAJQDO010000268.1 GCA_021202175.1 Clostridiales bacterium
GCCAGATTGTAGAAGAATTCGGCGACGGTATTCTGGCGGAGGATGGAAGCATTCATCGGCCGACGCTTTCCGCCATCGTCTTTGCTGATTCGGAAAAATTGGAAAAGCTGAATCAGATTACTCATCCGAATGTCAGAAAAGAGATTGAACGACGCATCGAACAATATAGATTAGAAGCGAATGAGGCACACTATCATTTGATCGCGGTGGAAGCGGCGCTTTTTATCGAGAGTGGGTATGACGACATGCTGGACGAACTCTGGTATGTTTATGCCGATGAGACGACACGCATCGAAAGGCTGATGGAAGGACGGGGCCATACTGAGGAGCAGAGCCGTTCCAGCATGAAAGATCAACTGAGCGAAGAAACCTTCCGAAGCCATTGCGACCGCGTTATTGATAACAGCGGAACGGTGGAAGAACTGCGGAGGCAGTTGGAGAAGCTACTGGCATATAAGGAGCAAAGTTTCCTTCCTTAAGATAAATGGGTTTTCTAAAAAGGTCTTCCTATCTACAAGTTAATGTCAATTAGTTAAGAGCTGAATTACTAATTCGGCTCTGGTTTTCTGCAGTGGTTAAATTTCGGATATCCGCGGCACAGCAGCTTGGAAGATATGTGGCGATGTGCCATCGGATTCTCGGGAAATAAAACGGAATTGTCTGTGTTATTTTATTTATGTGCCCCGGCGGGATCGTGCCGGTGCAACTTTTTTGTCATTTTTCTGCATAATTTTTATAAATCAGCATTTGCGCGACATGTTAATAATAGAAAGGTCAAAATTTTATAATATAATTTCACTTTTTTAATTTGGGAAAATCCAATAAATTCAGGAAGTCAAATTCAGAATAAAAACACCTTCATTTTAAAGAGGAAAGGAAAGCTTTATAAAGTTAAAATATACATATAAACAAACAAGAGAAAGGAGAGGCAACATGAAACTTGGATTATTAACCGCGATTCTTGAAGGAATGACTTTCGAAGAGGTTGTGGATTTCGCATCGGAAAATGGACTGGAGTGCCTGGAAGTTGCATGCTGGCCACAGGGAGGAGCAAAGAGGAGATATGCAGGTGTAAGTCATATTGATGCTGCTCATCTGGATGAGGAAAAAGCGAAGTATATTAATGATTATTGTGTGGAAAGAAATGTTGAGATCTCATCCCTCGGATATTATCCGAACACACTGGAACCAGATCTGGAAAAGAGGCAGACTTATATCGATCATATTTACAAATTGATTGATGCTTCTGCATTGTTGGGCGTCAATATGGTGACCACTTTTATCGGACGAGATCCGAAGAAGACGGTTTCGGAGAATCTGGAAATCGTTGGACAGGTTTGGAAACCGATTCTTGCTTATGCAGAAGAAAAAGGGGTGCGCATCGGAATCGAGAACTGTCCGATGCTCTTTACTGAGGATGAATGGCCGGGAGGTCAGAATATCATGACATCTCCGTCTAACTGGAGGAAAGTCTTTGAGATTCTTGACAGCCCGAACCTTGGAATTAATTATGATCCTTCCCATTTCGTTTGGCAGCAGATCGATTACATTAAGCCGCTTTATGAATTCAAGGATAAAATTTTCCATGTACATTATAAGGATATCAAGATGTATCCGGACAAGCTGGCAGATGTCGGTGTAATGGCTACTCCGTTAGAGTATATGTCTCCGAAGCTGCCTGGACTGGGTGATGTGGACTGGGGCAGATATGTTTCAGCACTCACGGATATCGGATATGACGGATATACCTGTATCGAGGTGGAAGATAAAGCTTTTGAAGGCAGCCTTGAGGATGCCAAAAAGGCAGTGCTTTTATGTAAAAAATACCTTCGTAATTTTGTAATCTAGCGAAGAAGATAATCTTGAAGATAGAAGCAACATGGAAATCAGCGGAAATTGGAGAAGCTGTTTTCTTTGAAGCATAAAAGTAACTATTAAAGTAACTCAGAAAAATGATTTGCAAGAAGGAGGAAATTATTTATGAGCAAATTGAAAGTTGCAGTGATTGGCTGTGGTGGAATCGCAAACCAGAAACATATACCGGCATTGAAAGCAAACAGTGACCTCAATGAGGTTGTAGCGTTCTGCGATATCATCGAAGAACGGGCTGTGCAGGCAGCGAAGGAATTCGGGACCGCGGACGCGAAAGTGTATACGGATTATAAGGAACTGCTGAAGGATAAGGATATTGATGTCGTTCATGTGTGTACGCCGAACGTATCCCACAGTGAGATCTCGATCGCTGCTTTTGAAGCAGATAAGAATGTTTACTGCGAGAAGCCGATGTCTCACGATCCGGTAGAGGCAGAAAAGATGGTCGATGCATGGAAGAAGTCCGGAAAACAGTTCACAGTCGGCTATCAGAACCGTTTCCGTCCGGAAGTGCAAAACCTGCATGCGGCATGCAAAAAGGGAGATCTGGGAGATATCTATTATGGAAAAGCACATGCAATTCGCCGCAGAGGTGTACCGACATGGGGCGTGTTCATGGACAAGGAAGCACAGGGCGGTGGCCCATTGATTGACATCGGTACACATGCTCTGGATATCACCCTGTGGTGCATGGGCAATTACGATGTTGACAGCGTATCTGGTTCCGTATTCTATAAATTGGGCGGATTACAGCAGGCTACGGAAGGAAATCTGTTTGGACCTTGGGATCCGGTAACGTATGAAGTAGAAGATTCCGCTATGGGATTCATCAAGATGAAAAATGGTGCGCTGATCAACCTCGAGGCAAGCTGGGCACTGAATATTCTGGAATCCAGAGAAGCATCCACGACGCTGTGCGGTACAGAAGCAGGAGCAGAGATCCATTCTGGTATGAGCCATTCTCAGAACGAGCTGATCTATAACAGAGGCAGAAACAATCAGCTGATGGAAGAGAAGCTTTCTCCGATAGGCGGCGTTGCTTATTTCGGTGGCGGCAGCGGAGAAGAAGGAACGATCGACTGCCGTCAGTGGCTTGAAGCGGTTCAGAATGGGACACAGCCACTTGTTAAGCCGGAAGAAGCATTGGTTGTGACTCAGATTCTCGATGCGATCTATCGTTCTGCAAGAGAAGATAAAGAGATTAAGTTTTAAATAATTTTTAAAGAAGGAGGCAAACGATATGGCATTTGCAATGAGAGTAAATTATGTGGATGTAGTCTGCGATGACAGCCTTAAGAACATGTTTGCGAATGGCAAAAAAGTGGGATGCCAGTTCCAGATTCGGCTCAGCTATTACAGAGGACATTTTTTGTCAGTAATCGATGAGTTCGCTATAAAGATTGATGGAGAAGAAATCTCACAGGATGATATCAAGTTCTGTCTGGGTGAGAAAGAATTTGGTGTCAGCCAGATGCATGACCTTGTATCTGAGTTCTGGCCGATCATCGAGCCGGCAACGATCAAAGTGTTCCGCGATGGCGGGTTTGAGCCAGGCAGTCATGATATAGATGTACATTTGATGTTCCATTCCCCGTACATGCCGATCAGTGATACGGAATATATGCCGATCGATGGTTGCGGTTCGAAGACACTGGAATTGAGCGAGTTTTAAAGGAGGATTGCCATGAGTGACATTAAATTAGGGATTACCTTATATTGTTTCACACAGGAATATTGCCGTGGAGAGATGACGTTAGAGGACTGCATCCGTAAGGCAAAGAAGATGGGAGCAGATGGATACGAGATCGTGGCGACACAGATGGTTCCCTCTTATCCATATGTAAGTGATAAGTTCTTAGGCGAGATCAAAGCTATGTCTCAATATTACGATATCGAAGCAGCCTGCTATTCCGCTAATATGGACCGTGGTTTGAGAGGAGATAGAAACCTCACAGAGGACGAGATGCTGCAGATGGCCATCAACGACGTGAAGAGCGCGAACAAGATGGGATGCAAAGTAATGAGAGAACAGTACCTGCTCAGCCCGGCAGCGATGGCGAGGCTGGCACCGTATGCGGAAGCATATGATGTGAAAGTGGGAATTGAGATTCATAATCCGGAGACACCGTATACACCGATCATGAGGGAATATTATGAGACTTTCGAGAAGACAGGTTCCAAATATCTCGGGTTTGTTCCTGATTTCGGAATGTTCGCCACAAAGCCGAATAAGCCGCACTGGGATGAGGCGCTGGCAGCAGGCGTACCGGTAGAGATTCTTGAGATGGCAAGGGATATGCGTTATGCAGATGTGCCGCAGGAAGAAGCGATGAAGAAGCTGGAAGAAGCAGGAGCGACAGCGCCGGCATTCTCGGCAGCACAGGGCATGTATGGTTTCGTACAGTTCAAGAAGGATTGTAAGACGGAACTGGAAGGATTGAAGGAAATCATGCCGTACTGTTACCACATGCATGGCAAGTTTCACTATCTGAGTGAAGATCTGGTGGAGGCAAGCATCCCATATGATGAGATTATGCCAGTGATAAAGGATTCCGATTACAGTGGATATATCGTTTCTGAATATGAAGATCATAATTCAGGAAATGCTCTCGTGATGACGAAGAGACATCTTGATATGATGAAATCGTTTTTCAGAGATTAAAAATCCCCTGTAGAAAAACAATTTGGTTATCACACAGTTTCTGACATGTAACTCATAAACCGTTGCAAACCATAATCCTGACATGCAAAAGGGCATGCCTTGCGTCCCGACAACGCCTGGCATGCCTGGATAGAATAAATCCATCACAATGTTCATTCTATCCGCCGAAATAAGAGTTGTCAATTCTTCTTTTCTGTCAGAATTATTAAGAATCAAAATTTTTTAAGAGGTGATAAGAAAAATGGAAAAAACGAAAAGGCTGTCCAGACTAACATATTTTGCTTATGCTTGTGGTGATTTTGCCAGTAACCTTTGCTGGACATTTATCGGAAGTTACCTGAGCGTTTTCTATACGGACGTCGTAGGTATGGCACCGGCTGCAGCTTCAGCTATTATGTTGATCGCGAGACTCTGGGATGGTGTGAATGACCCGATGTTCGGCGCGATCGCGGAACGTACCGATACCAAATGGGGTCGTTTCCGCCCGTACATTTTGTTTGGCTCACCAATTCTTGCTGTTTTGTCCGTTCTGGCGTTTACAACCATTGGCAGCGGAACTACCGCCGTCATCTATGCAGCAGTTACGTACATTGGCTGTGGAATGATGTATACCGTAGTAAACCTTTCCTATGGTTCTTTGTCCACTGTCATGACCAGAGATCCTGAAGACATCGCTCAGCTGAACAGCTGGAGAATGATGGGATCGAATCTGGGCGCGGTTGCGCTCAATGCAATCACTCCTCCTTTATTGGTTGCATTTTCCGGAGGCGAAAGTTATACGGCTGGCGCCTATACAAAAGTTGCCATCATCTTCGCGATTTGCGCGGTTCCTCTGTTCTTTTTCGTGTTCAAAATGTGTAAGGAAACCATCAAGCCAGAGGCAAATGCCGTGAAAGTGCCAATCAGCCAGAGTATCAAGAGCGTGGTAACAAACGGACCATTGATGACGATTTTCGTTTTGCAGCTGGTTGCTATGACTGCGTTCTTTGGACGTATGGGTGTTGTCATCTATTATCTGATGTATAACCTTCAGAGATATGATTTGATTTCTGCTTTCATGTCTTTGCCTTCTCTGTTTACGGTTATCGGTATCTTTGCGACGAAGAATTTTACGGTAAGGTTCGGTAAAAAGAGAATGGCAGCGATAGGTTATATCGGTGCAGGTACTTCGTTGATCCTGATATATTTCGTGGGCAGCATGAGCAATTATAGTAATATTCAGGTGTTGTTGGTTCTTCATTGTATCTATGGATTGTTCTGTTTCTCATTACCAATCCCGAAGGCCATGGTTCCGGACGCATTCAATTATCAGCAGGATAAGACAGGAATCCGTGCCGATGGTACCAGCTATGCTACCGTATCTTTGTCAACGAAATTCGGTTCTGCAATCGGCGTGTCCGGTACATTGCTGATTATGGGATCCGTTGGCTATGTGGCGAATGCAGAGCAGACAGCATCTGCACTGGCAGGAATGAATGCGACGATTAATCTGATGTTTGGTATTATGTATCTGATTTGTCTGATCCCATTAGCTTTATATCCATTAAACGAAAAGAGGAGCGCTGAGATCGTGGCACGTCTGGAACAGAAGAGTGCTGCCGCTAATGCTGCTCAGGATGAATAAAATCAGATAAACAGGATTTCTTTATGAATGAAAAAACAGATAGAGAAATAGATAGGAAACCAGATAAATATTTAAGAAAGGAAAAGATATCATGAAAAGCAGGAAAAAGTTTTTTGCTATTTTACTTGCAGTGGTTATGTCTTTATCTTTGGCTGCCTGCGGCAGCTCGAGCAGTTCATCGGATGAGGAAACAGATACTGCTTCCGCAGCTCAGGAAACGACAGAGATCACGGCAGACAGTGATAGCACACATATTTATGTACTGACAGCAGCGGAAGATCATGGCTGGACCGGATCTGTAGCCACTTTTGCGAAAGAAAAGGTGGAAGAAATCAATGAAGAGGGTACGTATACGGCAGAAGTGATCACTGCTTCCTCCTCCGCAGATCAGATCACACAGATTGAAGATATCATCGCGAAAGGCGAGGAGAATATCGCTGTAGTTATCCAGCCACAGGATGATACACTGGAATCGGCTATCCAGCAACTGATTGATGCAGGTATCCCATATGTTTCTTTTGACCGTATCATTGACGGGGTTTCCGATTCGGCTGTCTCCAATGTAAAAGGAGATAATTCCGGTATCGGTGCCGGAGCGGCAGCTTATTTTGTTTCGCTGGGTCTGACTCCGGGAGAAACCGTTTATGTTTATGAAGGAGATACTTCCTCCGTGACGACACTTCGTGATGAAGGATTCACTTCCTATCTTACCGGTGATCTCTCCTTTGATGGCAGTTATATCGCTGATGACGCAAAATGGTCCGAAGATGATCTGGATGCGATCATTTACTCTGGCAGCATGAGCTGGAGCCGCAGTGATACAAAGACCTCTTTTGAGTCCCTGATGGGTGATGCGTCGAATGCTTCCATCAAGTGGTTTTATGCAGAGGATGATGAGCTGGCCATGGGTATTCTGGAGGCATTGGAAGGCGGCGGCATCGAGGATTCCACTAAAGAAGCATTCCTTGCGAACGCTCCTGTGATTACAGGCTGTGGCGGACTCGATGAGTTTTATGAAGTGTTGCGTGGCAATTCCTATCAGGAAATCAGCAGTCAGTTGGATGGCTTGATTTCCGTTACATACTCGCCTTCCATGATTCAGACAGCCATTCAGGATATGGTGGACTATTTGAATGGGGAAGAGGTAGAGCAGGATCACGTGATTCCTTGTGAGAATGTATCCTCTGAAAATGTGGATGAGTACGATTCATTCTCATAAGATAAAATGTTCTGTGTTCTGATACATCAGGAACTTTAGAGTCTGAAAAGCGGGAGGAGGTGGACTCCTCCCGCAAAAAAAAGATTTGTCTAGATTGAGGATAAGCTTATGCAACATTTGTTGGAAATGAAACAAATCTATAAAGCCTTTGGCGGTGTTCCTGTGCTGACGGGTGTGGATCTTACCCTGGAAGAAGGTGAGATTCACTCCCTTCTGGGAGAAAATGGCGCAGGCAAATCTACGCTGATGAACATTCTTACCGGTGTCTATGATATGGACAGTGGGAGTATATCCTTCTCCGGGGAAGAAATGAAGGCGGTCACGATAGCAAAGTCAGAGGCAGCAGGCATTGCGTTTGTTCATCAGGAACTAAACCTGATCAATGCTCTCAAGGGTGATGAAAACATTTTTCTGATCCAGGCACTGACCGGATAGTTGGGTCATCTGCGCTAGGAGGAGATGTGCGGCATCGCGGAACAACTTTTTGCAAGCTTAGGGGTAGCGATAGACCCGAATGCCATGGTATCGGAGCTTAAAACCAGCGAAAAGCAGCTTCTGGAGATCAGTAAGGCACTGTTTCGCAAGGCCAGGCTTATCATCCTGGATGAACCGACGACTGCTCTTAGCAATGAAGAAATCGCACATCTTTTTTCTATCCTGCGTGATATGAAAGAGAAAGGGACATCCTTTATCTTTATTTCTCATAAGATGCCGGAGATTTTTGAGATATCGGATCGGTATACGGTACTTTGGAATGGAAAGATGATACAGAGCGGATTCATCGCCGAAACGACGCCATCGGAAGTGACAAAGCTTATGGTCGGCAACAGCTTTTATGGAAAGAATACTTATGATCAGCGGGAACAGGGAGACACTGTGCTTGCATTACAGAATCTCTCCGGGCAGGGATTTTGTGAGGTTGATCTGGAGATTCATAAAGGGGAAGTGTTTGCGTTCACGGGTCTGCAGGGCAGCGGAAGCAGTGAACTGATGCAGGCCATCTTTGGGGTCATTCCTCTGTCTGGAGGAAGACTTATCATTAATGGAAACGAAGCGGCGGGTGGTTCCATCCATCGTTCGATGAAAGAAGGGATTGCCATGCTGCCAGCTGATCGGAAAGAAAATAGCGTCGTTCCGGATATGACATTGCTTGAGAACATGTATATTGCAGAACATACTCTTTCTGCAGCTCAGTTTCCGATTCACAAGAAAAAAGAGATGGAACGATATGCGACCCAAAAGGAAGCACTTGATATAAAAGCCGCGAGTCCGGAATTTCCGGTGACCTCACTGTCGGGCGGAAACCAGCAGAAAGTATTTTTGGCGCGCTGGCTTAATACGGAAGCGTCCATTCTCCTGCTGGACAATCCTACACAGGGGATTGACGTGGGAGCAAAGGCGGAGATTTATCAGCTGATCGGGCAATTAGCAAAATCCGGGAAGACGATTCTGGTCAATACGCTGGAGATTCCGGAGATTCAACAAATAGCAGACCGTTGCGCTATTTTTTATGAGGGGAAGATCGTGCAGATTCTGCCACATGAATCCATCGATGAACAAACGGTTATGCTTTATTCAACCAACGCCGTGAACGAAGAGGAGGTCATACAGCCATGAAGACAGTACAAAAGACGATTGCCAGGATATGGAGCAATTACAGTTTCGCCGTGATTTTCGTCGTGATATTACTATTTTATATTATGGTATCCAATGGCCTCACCTGGGGCGGTATTACCAATATTCTGCGTCATTCCGCGGTGATTGGGCTGATTAGTTTTGGCGCGGGCCTCGTGATCATCACAGGGGAGATCGACTTATCAGTCGGATCAATGCTTGCATTTGTGGCAGGGTTTTCTGTGGTGATATTTAATGCGACACAGTCCGCTATCATGACACTGTTGTTTGCTCTTTTATGCGGAGCGGCATGTGGGTTTATAAATGGCGTCCTTGTAGGAGTCGCCAAGATGCCGAGCTTTATCGTAACGCTTGCGACGATGTTGATCTATCGTTCATTGGCACAGTACTACTGCCAGCAGATGGATACGGCATTGACTGGTGGAGGAAATTCTCTTTATAAGATGAGCCGTGAAGTATCCAGTTATGATGGCCTGTATGGTTTCGGAAATGGTAAATTTCTGACGGTGCCTAACGTTGGCTGGCTGCTTCTTTTGTTCGTCATATTGTGGGTATATATCGCAACATCGACAAAATTCGGAAAGAAAATCTATGCGATTGGCAGTAACGAAAGATCCTCTTATCTGGTGGGAATTAATGTCGCCCTGAACCGCACGGTTGTTTTTGTCCTCTGCGGAATCATGGTGGGTCTGGCATCTTTTCTTTGGATCTGTATGAACGGCAGTGCCGATCCCGCGACGAGCGGCAGCGGTTATGAGATGTATGCGATTGCTGCTGTAGTTTTGGGTGGTATCAGCATGAGTGGCGGCAAAGGACGTATGGTGGGTATCTTATTTGGTGCTATGAGCTATACGATTATCGACAAAATCATCGTAGCGTTGAAGATGGATTCTCTGATTAACGATACCATTAAAGGCGTCATTTTGATCGTAGCCATTCTGGTGCAGACTGCAGGACCGGAAATCCGGGCAAGTTTGCACTCGCTAAGGCGTAAATAACAGATATGTCAGATTCAATCTTCCTATTTGAAAGGAGCATGATTCTATGAAACTTGGTTTTCTGGGACTGGGCCAGATGAGCCGGGGGATGGCGTGGACTGCGGCACGCCTGCCTGAGGTGGAGATGTGGGCATGTGCATCTCGTGATATGGACAGAGCAGAGATTTTTAAACAGGAATACGGATTTCAGAAAGCTTACGGCAACTATGAGGATTTATATGATGATCCAGAAGTAGAGCTGATCTATATTGCTACACCACATAGTTTTCATTATGAACAGATACGTTCCTGCCTGGAAGCAGGAAAACCTGTTCTCTGTGAAAAACCGTTGACTGTTCATGCCTGGGAATCGGATGAATTGATTCGTCTGGCAGAAAAGAAACATCTTTTCCTTCTGGAAGCTCAGATGCTTCGTTTTATGCCTTTAGTCAAACTGTTACAAAGTATCCTGAGAGAAGGGTGCATTGGGCAGGTCGTTTCTTTTAACGTCTGTTATTCTTATCCACTTGAATACAAGGAACGGGTTATGAGCCCTGAACTTGGAGGCGGAGCGTTGCTTGATATAGGTGTTTATCCTCTGACGCTGGCAGATTTAATTATGGGACATGATTATGTTCACATGGCTTCAGATGTTATCCTGACGGATAGCGGTGTGGATGCGGTGGATGAAATCATTCTTCGCACCAGAGAGAATATGATGGCGAATATCACGGTTTCTATTCGAGGAAGCAATTATAGCGATGCGGTAATCATCGCTACCAGCGGCCATCTGGTTTTGCGGGATGTGAATCATCTGAACCGTATTGAACAATATGATTTTAATAACCGATTTATCAGGGGATGGGACAGACCGGATCAGCTAAGCGATTATGTCCATGAACTAAGAGCAGCGATCAGCGCTGTCAGAGAAGGAAAATGCCAATGTCAGGAATATGACTGGGAGACCATGCTGGCACAACAGCGACTGATGGATTGTTTGAGAAAAGAGTGAAATGTGTCGAAAGCATAAATTGATATGAATGAGAAAAACGACAAAACGACAAGGAATGTTCCTTTGCGGAGATTCCCCGTCGTTTTGTCCATGATAAAAGAAAGGAAAGTAATATATTTATTCCCTGCGGGATAAATTGATAAATGCAATTTCGTTTGCGGACATATTTAAATCGAGATCAATACAATTATGTTTCGCTATACATTTTTTAATGGTAAGATTTGGCTCACAAACTCTGCGTAAATAACGTATATCCTGAGAAGAAATATCCTGTTCATAATCCATTTCTTCCCAGAGCTTTAACACACTGCCATGTGATCCATTGATTTTATATATCTTTATCTGATACGTACCATCAGTTATATTTTTAAAATGAAAATGTAAATCCAATGGATCGTTATCTTCAAAATATTTTGAGATATTTTCTTTTTCGATTTTGTTTTCATCCGTATTATAATAATTATAATTTAATTCTTTACAGTTGTGGCATACGATGCCATACGAGTCGAAATTATCAGTGGTGATAAAATAATTATCTCCCTTTTCTATAAAATAAGGATAGGAACGATTTAGGAAATCAAGAGCGAATCCGGCCGGTTTTAATATTCCATCTCGTGTGATCAATCCTGTTCCTCCATAAAGAGGTACATTTGTATCATAAAACTCGGAAGTATGATCACTTCCTATGAAGTAAGCCATTTCATCGACGCATCCATAAAGCTCGATATAAGTTTTTATGATATAAGCACCTTTAAAACAAGAGTCATTTATGAAGTTCCGGTCCGATATCGTGAGATTCCATTCTGCCACACAAATGGGAAGCTGTCCTATTTCAAGTGGTGACAGAATGTCTAAAATATTTTCGACTCCCTGTTTTGTATGGCTGAAATTTGTACTTCTTTTCGAAACTGGATTAATGGGCGTTAGTTTACTGTTATATTCATAGGGATAGCTCATTATTGATATGAAATCTGGTTTGATCGCTTCATCATCCCAATTTCTGTAAAATTTACGCATGAAATCATCAGGATACTCACTGTGAAGATAAGTCTGGAGACCGCAGCCGCCAACCTGAATATTCTCACAATATTTTTTGATGATGCGGTAAGTAGTGCTGAATGTATCAAAATATTGTCTGGAGTTATCAACCCCCTCAATTTCTGATTCTTTTTTCCATATTTCCATGCGCCATTCGCTGATGACCGCTTTAGAATAACGGTATATTATATGTTTCATAAAAGCATCGATTAAAAACTCCCAATCATCGATAGAATGAAAAGGAGCATTTTCTTTATAAATGATTGCCTCATCCGAATTTTTTTGAATTCTTTTTGGTTTTGGGATGAGTTCAATATGTGACTTCAGACCCTGTTGTAAAAGAAAGTCAAAAATGTAATCAAGCTTAGAAAAATTATAGTCATGTTTCGGGTCGTTAACATCAATAAGCAGTTCCTTTGTAAATGGACTCCAGAACCGTACATATTCAAAATCGAAGGCAGCTTTTAATAAGACGATATGATCTTGTATTTCTGATCGTAACAAATCTTCCGCCGAACCGATGCTGAGCATCTTATTCCAAATCGGATGAGTGGGAATCACATCGCACACAGAAATATCATAATGAAGCTCTTTTTTCACAAGTTTATTTTGTTCTTCGGGGAGGCTCTGCTCTAAATGATGTACCAGACGTTTGTCAATGGCCTTCTTGTTCCTGGCATAACTTTCGTCAATTTCCGTTTTGAGACGTTTCCGCATGACGGACGGCGTCTCATCATATTCTTTTTTAAAAGCCTTGTTAAAAGTAGGTATGTTTGAGAACCCATTGTCGTAGGCGATTTTTGTGACAGCGTTATCGGTATATAAGAGTTCGTCTACCGCATGGTTCAGACGGATACGCGTCAGGTATTCAGCGAAGCTCATACCATAGTTTTTTTGAAGAAACGTGACAGGTAACCAACAGATAAATATAGCTGTTGAGAAAGTTCTTTCAAGCTGATGGGCTGGTCATAATTGGCCTGAATATAATGATTGATTCTGATGATGCGTTTCTGAAATTTGTCAGATGTTTCCTGATTATCTGCTTCGGTAGGTTTGACCAGGAAGTCATTTAGAAGAGTGTCCATGATATGGTAATAATTTGCGATATAAGCAAAATCCATGTTGCCATCCTTATTTTTTACATATTCCTTTAGCAGCTGCTCTATATATTGACGCAGTTTATCATATTGTTTTGAGGGATTATTGACAGAATCGCATAAAAAATAAACATTCAGGCTGCCAATAATATCGCTGAACATACTGTAAAGTATGGAAAGACGCGCATATAGAACATCCCCTGAGGACTGAAGCTGATAGAGTTTTCCAGCGTTTACAAGCAGGATATCTCCTGACTGCATATGAGTCGTGTGCCCATTCATTTTCAGGTCTATAGTCCCTTCTAAAATATAAATTAGTTCTACATCATTGTTAAGACGTTCTGTATTGTCCGTCTTATCTAATATTTCTAATTTTAGTTTTTCGCTTCTTGAGTAAATAGCCATAAAAAACCTCTTCCCTAATGTTATTCTAATCTTTTTTTGAATAAGTGTTGGCAAAATCAGTTACAGATGCCTAAATCATCAATAATATGGAGCAGTGATATTATGTACGTATATTT
>JAJQDO010000139.1 GCA_021202175.1 Clostridiales bacterium
CTTCCGGGTCACTGCCTTCCCTGTCTAGGACCATCCATTTCCCGACAGCCCCTTTGCTTTCCTTACAATCCTCCTCACCGAACCGATGCATCTTCCTCTTTATGCAGTTTCGCCCTTAAATCCTCCTTCAAAGACGTCGCGAAATCACACATTTGCCTGGAAACCGCCTTATCGGCAGAGTGCATGGCATAATTACGATATTCCCGCAGCAGATTCAGATCCTCCCAGATCGGGTCATTGAGTTCTTCCAGACCCTTCTTCGCCACACCCGCTTTAGAAGAAAAGACCTGTTTGCTGGTCTTTACAATATTTTTCGGTGTGAATTTCCCGCCGACCTGCATACCCATCTCTACCAGCATGTCTTCTATCTCACTACAATCCTGCATAAACTGCTCATAATCCCCGTCTGTATCATCGGAAACCGACAGTCTTTCCTTGTACCGCTCACTGATCCTCTGTATCTTATTCGGATCGACGACTTGTAAAATAAAGCACATAATGCAGAAAATCGTGCCGGTGATGAGCCATATCGTTTCTTCCATCATAAAGCGATGCCCCCATGTGGGAATCTGCGTATTGTCCGTGCCATATAACAGAAGAAATATACTGGCCATAATCGTAAGAAACGTCAGTACCGTGATCTCGATTGCGTTTCGGTTATATTTCTTTTTTAAAAGCGCAATCGGGTCAAGCAATGTCTCGTCCTCCTTGCCGCCCGCTTCCAGATGCTCCAAGAAGAAAATATATCCGGTCAGCGTGATGCCATAAAGTCCTCCGACCAGAGAAGCACCGGTCGAGAAGACATAGAACAGCGAATTCTCACTGATTGTCAGCACCTCATTCTTACAATCCCATAGGATAAGACAATGGGGAATTGTTGCCATGAGAAAAAGCACATAGAACAGGAGGCTTTCCGAAGAAAATTTAAAAAGCCTTTTTGCCGATATTCGGAACCGCTCCTGTAAAGGTTTCATTTTCAGTGATTTATCTTTGATGTCTTCTTTCATATGATTCAAATCATCCCTTCTGTAAAATATTATCATAATCTACATTTCTGTCAAAAAATTATTATCAACTAACTGCGCCCATTCAATCTTACAGGAATGTTTTTTTGCATTTTTCCCTTTTACGTCTTTATCATAGTTAATACCAACAAGCAAAAGCTTTCCATAATATTTTTTAAGCCTTCCATCATACCTCTTTTCTTTAATCTGGCGAATTGCCGTGTCCGCAGTCCTATTATATTTAAGTTCTATAATCATAGCCGGTTTATTGACATGTTTTCGAGGAATAAAAGCATAGTCAGCAAACCCTTTTCCCGCAGGTAATTCACGCACAATTTCATAATCATTTTGTGCCGCATAATAGGCCAATAATATCGCACAGGAAAGTGAATTTTCATCATTGTAGGCAAGACTGGAAGCGCATGTCTCATGAGCCAGTTCTAATGCTTCCGCAACTTTTTCAGCGTCTCCCGCTAATGTTGCTCTCAACAAATCATTCGAGTGTTGAAGAGACATATTCACTTCTTTCCATTCCGTCCCCTTTACCGCAGATTTGAATGCGCCTGCGACTTCAAGATTCGGTATATAAACCTGCTCTTCCTCTTCATCATAGGTCAGATAGCCAAGGTGAATCAGTAAAGTGAGCACATCATCTTTGTTAGCAAAAGAGGTTAGATCATTCTGAAAAGTACTGGTATCCACACTCACATGTCGTCCGCCAAGCATTAATATGATAGAATCTTTCAACCCATCAAAATTCTGAACAATGTAGCTCTTTAATGATTCGTAAGTTTCCGACGCCGTCCAATAACTTCGAAATCTTTTTCTTCTAATCGCTGACATTACTGAATTGGGGTTATATATGGAACCGACATCTTTATAAGCATAGCCATCATACCAGCACTTCATCTCTTCAAATTCCATGCTGTTCTGAACACATAATTCCTGAACTTCCGATTCTGTAAATCCAATATATTGTGACAATATATCTGCATCTATCATCGTAAATTCCTGAAAATCTGTTAATGCAGACTCTGTCCCATATTTTTTATCGGGAGAATACCTGTCAGATATGCAGCTGCTATCGTCTCATCTGTAGTCGTACCACCCTTGAAAAGCCCTCTCAGTAATTGAACATACTCATCCTGCAAGGCAATGTCGAGTTTCGCTTCGCGAAATAATGCATCCCATTCATCAATAATAATAAAAAATTTATGCCCCGTTTTTTTTGCGACATTTGATAAAGAACGAGGCAATGACATTTCTTCTTCCTCAACGTAATCTGCATAAGTTTCCTTTAATTCCTTGATTACACTATCCTGTAAATCTTTTACTACTTCCTTCCTATTCTCTGTAGTTGAGATAAACCAGGTAATATCAAGGTAAATGACATCATATTTGTTCAAATGCTTCTCGTAAGTATCCGAGCAGGAAATCTTCAAATCATCAAAAAGCGAATGAGAATCACAGCCTTTCCCATAATAAGCGCACAACATTTTAGCAGCAAATGACTTGCCAAATCGTCTGGATCTACTAAAACACGTTAGCTTTTCAGGAATCGCATTTATCGTACCATTTATATATTCAATTAAACCTGTTTTATCAACATAGAAGCTTTTTCTTATAGAGCGAAAACCTTCATTGCCCGGATTTAAATAGATACCCATTCATTTCATCCTTTCCTGTGCCCTATTTCACACAAATCTCTTTGAACAAATCATAACATGACTTTTCTATCCTCGCAAGACACAAACTCTAATGCTGACCACCAAGACCTTTTACAACAAAATCCATAATATCTCTTTTGCATAAATAATGTAGTATTATTTCATAGAGAATCTGTCGACTAATGCCAGATTCTTTACTAACACACTGCAACGCATCGAATTATTAGCACTCATTTCAAACGAGTGCTAATTTTTTCTTGACAATCAAATTGTTTGGTATTACTATAATCAATAACAGCTTGCCGGGGCATCGTTCCCGGATAATTACGACCAGGTAATTTGCCTGATATGTCGATAATTACAAGAAAGAACGCGCTTTGACACATTCTTGTGCCGGGCGCAAGCAACATAGAAAAAAATAAACATCATAAATAAGATTTAAAGGAGATGCTACTTATGGCAAAACAGGGAAGTTTATCAATCAACAGTGAAAACATTTTTCCTATCATTAAAAAATGGCTGTATTCCGATCACGATATTTTCATCCGTGAGCTGGTCAGCAATGGCTGTGACGCCATTACCAAGTTAAAAAAATTATCCGTTATGGGTGAGTTCGACGAACCGGAAGATACGAAATACCGCGTGGACGTTATCGTCAGCCCGGAAGACAAGACCATCAAATTTATCGATAATGGTATCGGTATGACAGAAGACGAAGTCGATGAATATATTAACCAGATCGCCTTCTCCGGCGCGGAAGCCTTTTTCTCCCAGTATAAAGACAAGACCAACGAAGACCAGATCATCGGTCACTTCGGCCTTGGTTTTTATTCCGCGTTTATGGTGGCCGACAAGGTAACTATCGATTCCTTATCTTTTAAGGACGATGCCGAACCGGTACATTGGGAATGCGAAGGCGGCACCGAATTCGATATGGGAACTGGCGACAGAGAGGAAAGGGGTACCGAGATTACTCTGTATCTGAACGAAGACAGTTATGAATTCTCCAACGAATACCGCTGCCGCGAAGTTCTGGAAAAATACTGTTCCTTCATGCCTGTAGAGATTTATTTCACCAATGCTGACGCAGAAGAACCGGAAAAAGAAGAGATTCCGGATGTCGTTGACGTGGAGACAGAAGCAGATGCCGCAAAAACCTCCTCTGAGGAAGAAACAACTGGTGAAGATCAGGAAGTTATCCTCGATGAAAGTGAGGGCAAAGACGCCGAAGTCACTCTCGATGAAGGCGAGGATTCCGACGAAGAGGAAGATTCTGATGAAGAAATAGAAGATGATGATCTCGATGATGAAGAGGAAGAAGATGATTCTCCAAAGCCAATTAACGAGATTCACCCTCTGTGGACCAAACATCCGAATGATTGTACCGAAGAAGAATATAAGAACTTCTATCGGGACGTCTTCCATGATTACAAAGAGCCTCTGTTCTGGATCCACCTGAATATGGACTATCCGTTCAACCTGAAGGGTATCTTATATTTCCCGAAGATCAATACGCAGTATGATTCGATTGAGGGAACGATTAAATTATATAACAGCCAGGTATTCGTTGCCGACAACATCAAGGAAGTCATTCCAGAATACCTGCTCCTGTTAAAGGGCTGCATCGATTGCCCGGACCTGCCTTTGAACGTATCCAGAAGTGCTCTGCAAAATGATGGCTTCGTAAAGAAAATTTCTGACTACATCACCAAGAAGGTGGCAGAGAAGCTGTCCGGCATGTGCAAGACAGACCGCGAGTCTTACGAGAAATATTGGGATGATATCAATCCATTTATCAAGTTTGGCTGCATCCGCGATACAAAGTTCAACGATAAGATGACCGATTATATCATTTTCAAGAATATGGAAGGAAAATATATCACTCTTCCGGAATACCTGGAAGCCGGGAAAGAATCCTATGAAAATAAGGTATTCTACATTACGGACGAGATCGCACAGTCCCAGTATATCAACATGTTCAAAGAGCAGAACATGGACGCCGTTTATCTGACCCATGCCATCGACACGACCTTCATCACGCATCTGGAGCAGAAAAACAACGATGTACAGTTCCTGCGCATCGACTCGGATCTGACCGATAATTTCAAAGAGGAGCTTTCGGAAGATGAAGTGAAAGAGGTAACAGATAAGCTGGCAGAACTGTTTAAGAAAGCAACCGGCAAGGAAAATCTGATTTTAAAGGTAGAAAAACTGAAAAACGCTGACACCCCATCCATGATCACTGTTTCCGAACAGAGCAGACGTATGGCGGAAATGATGGAAATGTACGGTATGAGCAGCAGCGAAACCGGCCTGGGCGATCAGGGTGAGACTCTGGTTCTGAACCTGAACAACAACCTGGTGCAGTTCGTGCTGAACAATCAGGACAACGAGAACACCGATCTGATCTGTCAGCAGATCTACGATCTGGCCCGTCTGGCAAATCATCCGCTGAAACCGGAAGAGATGACACAGTTCGTGGCTCGCTCCAACAAGATTCTGAACGTGCTGACGAAGTAAAAATATTAAAACAGCCTGGCAAAATGTCAGGCTGTTCTTTCGTTTACATATTAAGATAATCTCCCACAGGACTGGTATTATACTGTTTGATAATCTTTATCATGATGGAGCCATCCGGCTGCGTCTCCTCCTCTACGATTCTGTACTGAGTTCTCTTATTATCCAGCGAGTTCTTATAGCGCTGCACTTCATGCTGCACCATGGCAACGGCCTCCTCATGAGCGATGTCTTCTTTTAACTGAAAATGCAAGGTCTGGCAGATGCAGGCTGCTTTAATACGTTTCATTTATGATACCTCCCGATCTGAAGCAAATATCGTTAAAACGATATCTCTTCTGTATATTTCTGCTGTCTCATCACAAAACACAATCTATTCCTGGCAAACTATCCGTGCTTATAAAAATAGCAAAAAGCCATAATAACTACAATATGTACAGCAGAATTTATGAATAATTACCTAAAGAATATTATATACAAAAAATAGTTTTATTTCAAAAGCAATTTTTCACAAGAAATTTCCACAATTCTTTTGTGTATTTTGCACAAAAAAAGAAGAGTTCCGCAAAACGAAACTCTTCTCCAAACGCTCTTATTATGACGTTTTATTTATCGCATAGATGCCAGCATACGGTCTGCCAATCTGATCGCATGCTATATTTTTATTTACCAATCCATCGCAGAAATCAGTTGAAGTAATAGTACTGACCACCATCTCCAGAACCATTTCCATCATCATAATAATAGTAATAATAAGGATCCGTACTGTAATCTTCCTGTGTGGTACCCTGACTGGACTGACCGGAATCCTGAGAATTATCAATCGTGACACTATCATAATCACTCTCTTTACCAAGAGTTACGGTTATGGTCTGTTCCTCATACTCGCCATTTTGATTCGCGCGCTGCAATGTAATCTCCACTTCTGTTCCGGCCTCTTTCAGAGAAATCTTCTCTTTCAGCCCATCCATGGTAGAAACCGTATTTCCTTCAAAACCTGTAATCACGTCACCGGCTGAAATACCAGCTTCTTCTGCCGGCGAACCTTCGATAACCTGAGATACATAGACGCCGCTCGGCATGCCCAACGCTTCGGAATAAGTAGAATCTAATGTCCTTCCGACGATGCCAAGATATGCGCCTTCCCCTTCTTCAATGGAACCGGCATTCATAAGATCGTTCAGTGTCGTTTCTGCTGTAGAAATCGGGATGGCATATCCCATACCTTCTACGGATGTATCTTCCAGCTTGGCGTTATTGATACCGATCACCTCACCACTTAAATTAACCAGCACACCGCCGCTGTTACCAGGATTAATCGCGGCATCCGTCTGTAACAATGTCATAGTTCCGTCAGTAAAGGAAACTTCTCTGTCCTTCGCGCTAATCACACCCGTTGTGACAGACTGTCCGTAACCGAGCGCATTGCCAATGGCAATGACAGTCTCTCCAACCTTCAGATCATCGGAACTTCCAAGAACAGCAATCTTGATCACGGAGAGCGTCTCCTCAGAAATGTCAGAAATGTCAACAGAGATGACTGCCAGGTCCGCATCGGAATCAGAACCGACAACCGTTGCTGTCGCTGTGGTATCATCCACAAATCCGACGGTCAGAGACGTCGCATCGGAAATCACATGTTGATTAGTAGCAATCATCAGAGTATCGTCTGTCTGTGCCAGGATAAAACCGGAACCGGCGCCTTCGGCTTCTTCCGTCGTGCCAAATCCATAATAGCTGGAATACTCAATCGTACTGGTAATCGATACCACAGAAGGTATCACCGCGTCAACGATACTTGAGACATCCGTCACCGTTGTGGTCCCTGATGTTGACGATGACGTCGAATCTTCAGAATCCGTGTCACTGTCTGCGGTGAGACTGGAGGTTGTCGTCTCTATCTTCACGGTGGTCTTCGGGAATAATCGATCCTTCGCCACAGAAATGCCAGCAATCACTACTCCGGCTACCACGCCAAAAATCAATGCCGCACCGACAAGCTGCGCAACCTTTTTACCCATTCCACTTCCGGAACCTCTTCTCTTCCTGCCGGATGATCCATCGGGCGCGTCATTATAAAACGTCTGCCCATTGTCGCTGCCATAGTTCTGGTTTCCGGCAGACTGATAGCTGTCCTGACTGTCATATCTGTAACGGCCATCTCTGTTGTCTCCCTGATAAGAGTTTCCGTTATATGCATCACCGCTTCCCTGGTAGGAATTGTTATAGGCAGAGCCGCTGTCTCCCTGATAAGCATTATTCTGATAGCCATTATTATATGAAGAACTGCCATCTCCCTGATAGCCATTATTATATGAACCACCATTACTCTGATAGCCATTATTATAAGAAGAAGTATTATCTCCCTGATAACTGTTGCTATAAGAATTACCGCTGCCACCCTGATAAGTATTCCCATCCGAAGCACCGGATCCCTTGTAAGGATCCCCGGAATAATGATACATGCTTCCGCTGGAAGATTCCCTTCCAATCGTTGTCTCTTCCGACGGAGTTACTTCTATATCATCTTCCTGATTCCCTTGCTTAGCGCTGTTGTTATGCAGATTATCATTATTATTTCCGTAATCAAAATCGCTCATATCGCAATCCCCTTTCTTTTGCTTTGATAGGCTTATCTTAGCAATCATCTGTGAATAAATTGTGTTATATCTTTGATAAAAAAGTGAGATTATCACTTTTTTTCTGTAACTCTCCGATATACTTTATCTTTTTTGGCTGATTTCACGCATTATTTTACGAACCATGTTCCGGCACGACGACTTCCTGATCTCACTAATTTCTCTTTCCTTTGCAATTCTGGGAGAATCCTCTTCATTTCTCCTGAGTTTCCCTTCAATTGTTATTATATCTCAATTAACATGATATTTCACTAATATTTTTCAATGACAGCAACAGGACAAGGACATGCATAACAAAAAGTTCACAAATCCAATGTTGTGCAACAAAATGATATATTGTATGATAGGCAAGGAAAACAGATTGACGGAAATTACTGTCCACATACCCCGTGAACAGTAACTGGCGGAAAGAATATGTAAATCGTACTGTCACAAAAACATTGTTATTTCCCGTAAAAAAATGTATAATAAGTTTGCTGTATGTTAGGATTTTATCCGGCAGACGCCTGAAAGGCCAGGGTAAACATTATGATAAAAGAAAATCAAAAATATTTAAACCGACTTCATGTTGTGATTGATGGCATAGTAGTATACTGCTCCTTCTGTCTCACCTATTATATCCGGTTTGACAACCGGTTTACGACGTACCTGCTCAGCTTCTTTTTACCGCAGGTCCCCTATTACCGGAAGTTATGGCAATATCAGCCCATGCTGATCGTATTGGTTCCGGTTTATCTTATTTTATACGCAAGGTTCGGTCTTTACAAGCCCAAACGATACCAGAACGGGACGGCCGAAGCGAAAAACATCATTCAGGCTAACACCTGTGCCATTCTTTTCTTCTTTATTTATATCTTTTTTATGAAGATCGAACATGTGCCCAGAAGTCTGATTCTGATGTTTTATGTGATTTCCATGATCACCACTCTTATAGAACGCTTTGCCATCCGGAAGGTTTTGCAAAGCGCCCGCAGAAGGGGAAATAATCTAAAGCATGTTATCATCATTGGTTTCAGTACGGCGGCAGAAGCCTATATCGACCGTATCAAGGCGAATCCGCAGTGGGGATATATGATTCACGGCATTTTTGATGATAATTTAAACAAAAACTTTCAATACAAAAATATCTCCTGTATCGGTAAGATCAAGGATCTGGAAAAATATTTAGAAAAAACGAATCTGGACGAAGTAGCCATCACACTGAGTCTGAAAGAGTACAATAAATTAGAGTCTATTGTCAACACCTGTGAGAAATCCGGCGTTCATACGAAGTTTATTCCGGATTACTACAAATTTATTCCTACCAATCCGGTCACAGAGGATTTAAACGGCCTTCCGGTCATCAATATCCGCAATGTGCCTCTGACCAATACTGTAAACAGAATTATCAAGCGATTCATCGACATCATAGGCTCTCTTGTATGTATCGTCTTATTCTCGCCTGTCATGATTGTGGTGGCCATTCTGGTAAAAAGAAGTTCACCGGGGCCGATCATATTCTGCCAGGAACGGGTAGGGCTTCATAATAAGCCATTTAAAATGTACAAGTTCCGCTCCATGGGCGTACAGCCTGCATCCAAAGAGAAGACTGCCTGGACGACGCACAACGATCCCCGGGTTACTCCTGTAGGCAGAGTCATCCGCAAAACGAGCATCGATGAACTTCCGCAGCTGTTTAACGTGCTACGGGGTGATATGAGTCTAATCGGGCCGCGGCCGGAGCGTCCTCTCTTTGTAGAGAAGTTTAAAGAAGAGATTCCCAGATACATGATCAAACACCAGGTCCGTCCCGGTATGACCGGCTGGGCACAGGCGAACGGACTCCGGGGTGATACTTCCATCGAAAAACGGATCGAATATGATATTTTCTATATAGAAAACTGGACACTGACTTTTGACATAAAGATTCTCTTTCTTACAGTATTTAAAGGTTTTATCAACAAAAATGCATATTAGAAAAGAGGTGCAGCAGCATGAACGAACAATCTCGAGACAAGAAACGTTCTTCCAGCTCATTAAGTTATCGTGCCGCACAAAATGTGTCTTATCGGCAGGTAAACGACACAGAACAAAGGACGAATTCAGGCAGCAAAAACAACGCTTCTGCAGATACCAGCTATGATCAGTCTCCTGATGGAAAACGCAGAGAACGCTCCACACAGAATCGCAGGCCCGCCTCCTCTCATAGAAGAAAAAAGAAAAAAAGAGGCTGTTTGGGCAGTGTCATACGCCTTTTTATCATCCTGATTCTTATATTACTGGTCATCGGCTTCCTCTATCTTCGCAACACCTTCGCCAAGATAGAAAAATATGACCTTGACATGAGCAGTATCTCCATAAATGACGCGGATGAAAACATAGGCGACTATCAGAATATCGCTCTTTTTGGCGTAGATAATCAGGATAATCAGATTTATGACACCGGTTCCAGAACCGACTGTATCATCATAGCCAGCATTAACAAGTCCACGAAAGAAGTAAAATTAATGTCCATTTACCGTGATACCTATGTCAGTATCGACGGTGAATATGATAAGATCAATGCGGCATATTCCTACGGGGGACCGGAACAGGCTTTAAATACAATCAATCGGAACCTTGATCTGAACATCACCGATTTTGCCACAGTAAGTTTCAAAGCCCTGGCTGATGCCGTTGATATTCTTGGCGGCGTGGAGCTTACCATCAAGTCCGAGACGGAACTTGAGAACCTGAATGCCTATATTAAAAATATGAACAACATCAATGGCGGGGATTCTCCGACTTTTGATGCTGTGGGTACGTATACCTTTGATGGCAATCAGGCCGTTGCTTACTCCCGGATCCGCTACATGGAGGGCGGCGATCACGAGAGGGCCAACCACCAACGTCTCGTTCTTGCCGGCATCGTTTCTCAGATTAAAAAGCAGCCGTGGAAATTAAATGAACTGGTAACAACTGTTGTTCCGCAATGTAAGACCAGCCTGTCTTCCAGCGATATGATGCAAATGTCTCTGAGTCTGCTTCGTTACAGTATCGCCGACTCTCAGGCTTATCCATTCAATTCGGTCGATGAGAAATACGGCGGCATCTATTATGGTTTCCCTATCACAGCCTACTCTAACACGATTGAGGCCCATGAGTATCTTTTCGGAACCACAGATTACGAGCCGACCGAAGAACTGTCACAGATCAGTGCTAAGATTGAATATGTTACGGACCTGCTTGGATATTAAGTAACCGATAATCGAACGGGGCCGGCCCATTGATTCCTTATCTTATCAATGGACCGGCCCCGAATCATTTCAAATCTTCTCTTTATGGCACTATCTCCAGCAACCTTAAAGAATTACCAAACTCACTTCTAACGATTTCAAAACACGTCTCTAAACAACGATCAATCAACTGCTACTGCTTACTTATTCTTCAAAATGATTAAATTTCGGCGTACCCTGAATCTGACAGGAGGCCCGCATCGGTCTCCGATTGCGATGAAGCATCACATCAATCAACAAGGTCTCTCCCTCTTCCATCATCTCCTGAATATCTTCCTGCGTCAATTCCTCGGAATCTTCTGTAATCATTCGCGCATAGGATAATTCCATATATACATCACACATATCTCCCAGAGAACTGTGGAACTCTTTTTCTTCCAGATCTAATTCCGTTTCATTTTCTGCCTGTGCATATCCATAGGACATGATAATCGGAATCCCCAGTTCCTTTGCCAATTTACGGATACCCTCCATCAGAGGCCGCATATCTTCCGAATCCTCCACGGACAATATATTTTCTATATTGTCGATGAATACAACCGGTTTATGCGCTCCTTCCCGTACAATGGAACGAATCAATCCCGTCAGGATATCTCCCGCAGACACTTCTTCTATAGATTCCATATACTCCGCTACTGCTTCCTGGTCAAGGATGTACAGATGTTCGCTGATCCTCCCCCGATACCAGTTCAACTCGTCCTTCAGGGAAGCCAGGTTCGCACCTTCTTCGCCTGTCATGATGGACATGACGGATACTGACTTGTCCGGGTCTCCCTGATGAATCTCATAACTCAGACGGGAGATGGTATCTACCATCAGATCATATCGGGATAGCTCCGTAGAAATATAGAGCACGTCCACACCGCCTTCTGCCGCGCGGTCAGCCAGCTGCTGCATGAAGCTGTTCTTCAGATATTGTGGCTCTGCGTCAATGAAGTAGCTGCCTTTGTGCAGCCCGAAGCGAAGCATCGCATCCAACCTCCGAAATCCTGTGCTGAGTTTTCGGTTTTCCTGCGTATCGGTGATATATTCTTCAAACTGATCCATGTAACTGGCCGAGTTTTTCAATACAAAGGGATTTTGTAGAGATACCTGATATCCTTTTTCTTCCACATGACCGCTGTCATGGCCACTGTCTGAATTCTCCATGTCCTGGTTGCTGTCCACCTTTGGTTTTTCGGATGTCCGTTTTTCTTTTTTTCGGATAACCCTTTTCTTCCCTGGCGAATGCTTTGCTGCCTTACGGGAGTCATTCCGTCTGCGATGATATTCTGTTTCATCGTCTACCTGGCTTACCACTTCATCATCCTGCCCATCCTGTTCAGATTCTACTGCCTTAGCCTGGCAGTCTTCTGCGATTTCTCGATCGACGGCAGGCTTTGTTTCATTTTTCAGATCGTCTTCCGCAATCTCTCCATCAACAGCTACCTCGGTTTCTTTTTCAGGATCGTCTTCCGCAATCTCTCCATCAACAGCTACCTCGGTTTCTTTTTCAAGATGGTCCTCCGCATATTCTAGATTCATAGCATGCTTTGGTTCTTTTTCCTGGTTATCTTTCGCAATCTCTTTATCAGCAGCTGGTTCTGCTTCTTTTTTCGTATCATCTTCCGCGAAATCTTCATCGATAGCCAATGCAAGTTCTTGTTCCAGGCTATCTTCATCAAAATCCGTCAGTTCAAACGCATTCTCTTCATCCAGAGCAGAAACCGCTGCCTTTTTCCTCTTTCCGTTTTCCTGCTCTTCCAGCCATTTCTCAAGCTCTCCTTCTGACCCGGCCATTTCCAAAAGCAACATACGTTTCGCTCTCTCGTAAATATCTCCTTCCAATCCCAGGGTATTGAGATTCTCTATGGCTTCCTCTACCTCAGCTTGCGTATGTTCACCAAGCACTAACTCATATGGATTGACATACTGATATTCTTCTTCTGAGTCGGTTTCTGTCTCTGCGATATCTCCTGAGCCTTCATCTGCCGCCGTTTCCGGCTCGCTGTCTGTTATCCTTTCGGAACCCGTTTCTGTCTTTGGAATATCTCCTGATCCTTCATCTGTTGTCGTTTCCGGCTCATCGTCTGTTATCCCTTCCGATTCGGTTTCTGTCCCAGACGCAAATTCTTTCTGCCCCCAGACGTTTTCATCAGATTCTATTTCATCGAAATCAAAACCATCTGCAAGATCTCTCGTTATTTGTTCCAGATCATCTTCCTGTTCCTGTTCTCCTGCCAAAACAACTTTTCTCAGTTTTTCCAATGCTTTCTCCGGGTCCATATCCCCAGAGAAGTCTTCGAGGGTCATTCCCTCCGATTTTACAATGCCTGCATCACCATCGGAAACTACCTGCTCTTTTTTCACAATAGCTGCTTCATCCGCCTCATCAATGTCTGCTTCCGATTTCTTTTTCTTAGCGACTTCTCCATCATCTGGAGCTTCCGATTTCTTTCTCGTTGCAACTACCTCATCATCTGGGGCTTCCGGTTCCTTTTTCGTTGCAACCGCTTTATCATCCGGGGCGTCTGACTTCTTTTTCGCAAA
>JAJQDO010000251.1:0-5262 GCA_021202175.1 Clostridiales bacterium
AAAAAATACCCCAAAGCACTCATCCTGAAATTTCTTTAAATCCTTCATACTGGAAAATGTAAAAAATTGATGAATTTTAAGGATTTTCATCTTGCAAACAAACAGAAAGTAGTATAATGTATAGAAAGAGTTTGTCTACAGGAGGTTATGAAGTTTGGATAATCAAAAGGAAAACAGCTTGCAGCAAGGCGTAACAGATGATACTACCAGGAAAGGAAGAAAAAAAAGGAGGCGCGGAAGAAAAAGAAGAATTTTCGCCCAGATTGTGGTCTGCCTCCTGCTTGTCGTTCTCTTTTCCTGCTCTGCTTTCGGAGGAGCCGCTGCCGCATATTATACGGCGGCGATGAATACGGTCGTGACAGACACGGAGACGGCGCTGAAGGATGCGGACGTCGTGGAGACTGATCTGGTATACGATCAGGATGTGGTCAATATTCTTCTGATCGGAGCTGATAAACGAGCGGATGAGACGGAATCAGGGCGGTCCGATACGACGATGATCGCGACGATCGATCTGAAGAATGGCGAATTAAAACTGACTTCTCTCATGAGAGACATGTACATCTATGTTCCGGGATACGGCTATCATAAGTTTAACGCAGCCTATTCTTATGGTGGGGTGCAGCTAGAATATGAGACGATTGCTGAGAATTTTGGAATAAAACTGGATAATTATGTAGAAGTGGATATGGAAGCTTTCCGGGAAGTGGTAGATGTTCTCGGTGGTGTCACGATGGAATTGACAGAGTCCGAGGCTTATTATCTGCAGACGGCTTATGCGAATTCTAGTCACGGAGAGAAAAATGTTGTGGCGGGAACGAATCTGCTCACGGCATATCAGGCCCTGGCCTACTGCAGAATCCGTCAGGACGTTTCCGGAGAATTTGGCCGGACGGATCGTCAGAGGAAGATTCTGATCTCTATTTTTGATTCGATGAAGGATCAGAATATCATGACGATCATGAATCTTTGCATGAAGGCGCTGAATTATGTGACCACGGATCTTACAGAAGAACAGATCCGCAGTCTGCTTACTTCTGTCATTTCCATGGGAGTAACGGAAATCCAGCAGTTGCGTATTCCTTATGAGGGTTCCTATACGGAGGGGCGTTTGAGTGAATCAGGAGCCTGGGTCATTCAGGTTGACTATGAACTGAACAGCCAGGCACTGCAGTACTTTATCTTCGGTACAGGCGAGGATCCGGGTATTGATGACGAGTATGGCGTAGGTAATGACAACTTTATCGAAGGTTATTACCCGGAGGAAACAGAAGGTATATCTACTTATTAATTATATTTGCAGTATATCAATGCCGCGAATGAAGGAGTGTGGAATAGTATGAAACAGATCGTTCTCTCTCTCCTGGTTGACAACAACCCGGGAGTACTTGCCCGTGTGGCATCCCTGTTCAGCAGGAGGGGATACAATATTGACAGCATATCTGCCGGTGTGACAGATAATACGAAGTATACGAGAATCACCGTGGCCGTAAGCGGTGACGACCAGATTCTGGAACAGATCCGTAATCAGATTCAGAAGCTGGAAGAGGTGCGGAAGATTGTCGTGCTTGATGACAGAGAATCCGTGTGTCGAGAGTTGATTCTTGTCAAGGTTCTGGCGGACAAGAAAGAGAAACAGGACCTTATTGCCATCGCGGATGTTTTTCGCGCGAAGCTGGTCGATGTCTCGACGAATTCCGTCATGATCGAGCTGACGGGTAATCAAAATAAGCTGGATGCTTTTTTGAACCTCTTATCTGATTATGAAGTACTCGAGATGGTTCGGACGGGCCTGACGGGCCTTGGCAGAGGTATGAGTGTGCTGAAGGCCTAGAGAATGTCACTGTTGGTGAAAGATTTCGTAACAAAAGCGTCAATTTTTGTTATTTTTCACGACAGGGACACCTTGATTTATCAAATGAATAGGAGTATTATAGCATACAGGGTATTTTGTCATGAAGGACAGAGTGCAGGTACAGCGCTGTGTGGCGTTATGTATCATAATTCTTGTAAAACATTAGGAGGAATATTGAAATGGCAGCAAAGATTTTTTATCAGGAAGATTGTAATTTATCCTTACTGGATGGAAAAACGATTGCAATCATCGGTTACGGTAGCCAGGGACATGCGCATGCATTGAATTTAAAGGAGTCCGGATGCAACGTTATCATCGGTCTTTATGAGGGAAGTAAGTCCTGGGCGAAAGCAGAAGCGCAGGGATTAAAGGTTTATACAGCAGCAGAGGCTGCAAAACAGGCAGACATTATCATGATCCTGATCAATGATGAGAAGCAGGCGAAGCTTTACAAAGAGAGCATCGAGCCGAATCTGGAAGAGGGTAACATGTTAATGTTCGCTCATGGCTTCAATATTCATTTTGGATGTATCGTACCGCCGCCATATGTAGACGTAACGATGATCGCGCCGAAGGCGCCGGGTCATACGGTTCGTTCTGAGTATCAGGCGGGTAAAGGCACTCCTTGCCTGGTTGCTGTTGAACAGGATTATACCGGAAAGGCTCAGGAGATCGCGCTGGCTTATGGCCTGGGCATTGGTGGAGCAAGAGCCGGTATTTTGGAAACGACATTCCGTACCGAGACCGAGACAGACCTCTTTGGCGAGCAGGCTGTTCTTTGCGGCGGTGTTTGCGCATTGATGCAGGCAGGTTTTGAGACACTCTGCGAAGCAGGTTACGATCCTCGTAACGCATATTTTGAGTGCATTCATGAGATGAAGCTGATCGTTGACCTGATTTATCAGTCCGGTTTTTCCGGAATGAGATACTCTATCTCCAACACAGCTGAGTATGGCGATTATGTTACAGGTCCTAAGATTATCACAGAAGATACCAAGAAGGCGATGAAGAAGATTCTTACCGACATCCAGGATGGTACCTTCGCGAAAGACTTCCTGCTTGATATGTCTGATGCGGGCGGACAGGTTCATTTCAAGGCGATGAGAAAGCTTGCAGCAGAGCATCCGGCAGAGAAGGTCGGAACTGAAATTCGTAAGCTTTATAGCTGGAGTGATGAGGATAAGCTGATCAACAACTAAGTTGTTCGGACAGGTTTATTAATTGATAGTATTGAATACATGTATCATTGCGGCGGTCAGGTTCACTGGCCGTCGTTTTTTATCTGATAGGAAACTTCGTTCCTGTTTCCGATGACTCTTTTTTATTTCCGGGATACCCTTTTTCAGACAGATGTGTTATGATATCAAACAGTATGATACAGATGTCATCGTTTTATTTTCATAATCTGTATTTCGTATAGCGAATGATAATGAATGAGGATATAACCGACCAGGGTATTGCATGGATTTTTGGCGGTTTATCATTTACTGTACCGGTAAAAAAGAGTATTTTTCAGGAGGTTATTTTATGACAGATATTTCCGATATAAAGGGATATACATTGTTGGAACGCAAAAAGATAGAAGAACTTGGCGGGGAAGGGTATGTATTACGTCATGAAAAGTCGGGAGCGAGAGTACTCCTGGTGGAAAATGATGACACGAATAAGGTATTCAGCATTGCTTTTCGGACACCGCCGTCTGACGATACCGGGGTTGCTCACATTCTGGAACATTCTGTACTGTGTGGGTCGGAGAAATTTCCTTCTAAGGATCCTTTTATAGAATTATCCAAGGGATCTCTCAACACATTTTTAAATGCCATGACTTATCCAGATAAAACTGTGTATCCGATTGCAAGCTGTAACGATCAGGATTATCATAATCTGATGCATGTCTATCTTGATGCAGTTTTTTTCCCTAACATTTATAAAAGAGATGAGATCCTGAGGCAGGAAGGATGGCATTATGAGATGGAGGATGCCGATGCCGAGCTTACTTTTAACGGAGTCGTCTACAACGAGATGAAGGGAGTTTACTCCTCACCGGATGATCTACTCGAAAGAAAGATTCAGATGTCACTTTTGAAGGATACCCCCTATGCTTTTGAATCCGGCGGGGATCCCGACGCGATTCCGGAGTTGACGCGGGAGAACTTTCTCGCATTTCACAGTAGATATTATCATCCTTCCAACAGCTATATTTATCTGTATGGAAATGTGGATTTTGAAAAAGAACTGGCTTTTATCGACAGGGAATACCTGAGCCGTTTTGAAAAGAAGACGGTGGATTCCGCGATTGCCCTGCAGGAGTCTTTTCAGGAACCGGTCGTTTTGAAGGACACCTATTCTGTTTCAGAAGACGAGGAAACCGAGGAAGGCATCTATTTAAGCTATAATGTGGTGACCGGAGCGAATTGTGATAATGAGGAATCGCTGGCCTTACAGATTCTTAATTATGTTCTCTTTTCCATGCCGGGCGCGCCGGTACGTCAACGTCTGATTGATGCCGGAATCGGCAAAGATGTAGACAGCTTCTTTGACGATGGTATCCAGCAGCCGATATTTTCTGTCATCGTAAAAAATGTGGGAAAAGGGAAAGAACAGCAGTTTCTGGATACTCTGGAAGCGGCTTTACAGGAGGAGATCCGGAAAGGGATTAATAAAAAAGCGATTTATTCAGCCATTAACAGCTTTGAGTTTAAATATAGAGAGGCGAATTTCGGACGATATCCTAAAGGGCTGATTTATGGATTGAACTTTTTGAATACGTGGCTTTATGACGATAGCAGCGCTTTGGATCAAGCCGATAACCTGACGCCATTGGCAGATCTTAAGAAGAAAGTAGATACCGGATATTTTGAAGAATTGGCTGAGAACTATCTGTTAAAAAATACGCATAAATCTTTCGTAAATCTTTACCCGGAAAAAGGGAAGAATGAGCGGATGGATGCACAGCTAAGGCAACAATTGGCGAAAGTGAAGGGAACCTTGGATAAAAAGCAGCTTTATTATCTGTCGGAGGAAACGAGAAAGCTCAAAGAGTTTCAGGAGACGCCTTCCACCCAGGAAGAATTGAAAAAGATTCCCATGCTGGCTCTTTCTGATATTCGCAGGGAAGCACTGCCTTACCGTAATCAGGAGATGAATATTGGTGGGATACCGGCAGTGATTCATGGTTACGGCACCAATGGCATCGTCTATATGGATTTTACTTTTGACGCGTCCGAACTGCCGGAGGAATTGATTCCTTACAGTACATTGCTGGTGGAGATCCTTCGCTATATCGATACGGAGAAACATACCTACAATGAACTGGCCACAGAGATAAATTTAAGGATTGGCAGCATTTCCTTCCAGACCGGGATTTATCCGCTGGCATGGAAAAAGGACGGATATCGCCCTTATTT
>JAJQDO010000251.1:5272-10103 GCA_021202175.1 Clostridiales bacterium
TTTCAGTATCTGGGTGAAATGTCTGGAAGATCAGGTGGCCGACGGCATGGATCTGATGAAGGAGATTTTGTTCACTTCGAAGATGAATGATGAGAAGAGGCTTAAGGAGATTATTTCTGAGCTGCGCACGAAGATGGATTCCCGCATACCTTCCTCGGGACATGTCTATGCTTCCAACCGTGCTTTATCCTATGTAGATCCGATGATGCGATACAAGGAAATAGCGGAAGGATTTGATTTTTATGAGTTTATCAAATCTCTGGACAGGAATTTTGATGAGAAAAAGAATCTGCTGATCCAGAATCTTTCCCGCACGGCCTATTGTATTTTCAGGAAAGAAAATCTTATCGTGGGATTGACAGGACAGTTTAATTTTAAATCCCTTCTGGAGGGACAACTGCTCGGTTTTGGAAAGATGCTTTATGATATGCCTTGTGTAAAATCGGTTCCGCAGATGAAGCCGGTTATTAAAAACGAAGGCTATCGCACTTCCAGCAAAGTGCAGTATGTGGCCAGTGCCGGCAGATTTGAAAAAAACGGGCAGAAGTATACAGGGGCCCTGCGCGTGCTGCGGACGATCTTTTCTTATGAGTATCTCTGGGTCAATGTCCGCGTGACAGGAGGCGCCTATGGCTGCATGTGTGGATTTGCCCTCAACTGTTATGGATTCTTTACATCTTACCGGGATCGAAATCTCTGTGAGACTCTCGACGTTTACAAAAATGCCGCGGATTATGTTCGCCATTTTGAAGTAGATGAAAGGGATATGACCAAATATATCATCGGCACCATCAGCAGTATGGATCAGCCTTTAGAACCGCAAAGCCTGGGCGACCGGTCCTTCATGGCATACCTGACCGGCATGACCTTTGAGATGATACAAAAAGAAAGAGATCAGGTTCTTGGTACGACACAGGAAACCATCCGGGGGCTCGCGCCATATATTGAAGCCATGATGGATGATGGGACCGTATGCGCTATCGGTAATGATAAAAAGATTCAGGAAGCGGATATTTTTGACAGCACCAGAAATCTGACACAGACAGCAGAAGAATAAAGGGAGATTATCTCAGATAATTTGTAAAAATGTCTCAGAAATCCGGGGAAATGCGAATCCTCGAAGAGATTTCTAAAGAAGAAATTTCTAAAACAGAGATTTCTAAAACAGAGAGAGTATTCGGGAAATCAGAAACGGATATCTCAAAAATAAGGAGCATAAGATATATGAATACAAAATATAAATCTGGTTTTGTGACCATCATCGGCAGACCGAATGTGGGAAAATCGACATTGATGAATCATTTGATCGGCCAGAAGATCGCCATCACATCCAGCAAGGCACAGACGACGAGAAATCGGATTCAGACGGTGTATACCTGTGAAGAAGGACAGATCATTTTTCTGGACACGCCAGGCATCAACAAGGCGAAGAACAAGCTGGGGGATTACATGCTGACCGCGGCCGAGAGAACGTTAAATGAAGTGGATCTGATCTTGTGGCTGGTAGAACCGACGACATTTATCGGCGGCGGAGAACAGTATATTATTGACAAGCTGAAAGAAATCAAAACACCGATTTTTCTGGTGATCAATAAGACGGATATCGCTAAAGAAGAGGAGATTCTGAAGGCGATTGTCGCTTACAAGGACAAACTCGATTTCGCAGAGGTGATTCCGGTCAGTGCCTTGGAAGGCACCAACACGGATGATCTGGTAAAAACGATTCTTAAATATCTGCCGGAAGGGCCGATGTACTATGACGAGGATACGATTACCGATCAGCCGGAACGACAGATCGTGGCGGAACTCATCCGGGAGAAGGCACTCCGTTTGCTCGACCAGGAGATTCCGCATGGTATTGCTGTGGTGATTGAACGGATGAAGACCCGCAAGAAGGGGAATATCATTGACATTGAGGCAACCATCATTTGCGAGAAGGATTCCCATAAAGGAATCATCATCGGAAAAAATGGTTCGAAGATTAAGGAAATCGGTTCCACAGCCCGTGTGGAAATCGAGAACCTTCTGGATATGAAGGTGAACCTGAAAATGTGGGTGAAGGTCAGAAAAGACTGGCGTGACAGTGAATTGTTGTTAAAGAACTATGGGTACAACAAAAAAGAGTTGTAATGAATGAGAAGAGAAACAGAAGGAAAGGTAACGAAGCAGCAGGTAAAACAGAGTATGCTATAGTGTGTAATGTCAGATGAAAGGAAGCTATGAGGGAACAGACAAAAGTTACGGGAATCGTGTTATCGGTATATCCGATCGGTGAAAATGACAGACGTCTGACCATATTGACAAAGGAGAGGGGAAAGATTCCGGTATTTTCCAGGGGATGTCGAAAGCCGAATCATCCCCTTTTCGGCGTGTCCCAGCCGCTCATCTATGCTGAATTTATGATTACGGAAGGCAGAAGCTTCAATTATCTGAACTCAGCCGAAGGGAAAGATTATTTTCCTCATTTAAAAAAAGATTTGGAAAGCATTTACTATAGTACCTATTTCGCGGAAGTGGCAGAATATTTTACTGTGGAAGGACTGGATGAGCGCAATATCCTGAATCTGCTTTTTGTTACATTTACCGCGATGAAAAAGAAACAGGTGCCCTATCCTCTGATTCGCAGAATATATGAATTTAAGATGTTGCAGTTTTATGGCATCGGCCTGGAGGCTTTCCAGTGCCTTTCCTGCGGCAGGACAGACCAGCTCGATATTCTGTCTTTTGAAAATGGCGGCATGTTCTGTAGTGAATGCGGGAAACAGGTGGGCGGTATTCATGTTGAACCGACCGTATTATATACCTTGCAGTATGTGACGGCGGTTCCCCTGTCCAGGCTTTACAGCTTCGTGTTGAAAGAAGATGTGTTCCGGGAATTTTCGAGGATCGTCAGACGATTCTTTCGTATTCACGCGGAGCACACCTTCCACTCGGCGGCCATGCTGGATGAATTGTAAATTCGGTGGGATATTGCTTGCGCATCGCCGTGAACTATAATGGAACAAGAGCAATAAAACCGTTCCTAAGATAGTTCACTCAAAAAATCCTTGAAAAGTATCCTTATACAAGGTAGAATAGAATTCGACTAAACAGCCGTAGCGAGAAATGTAATCGGCACAACATTACAAAGACAGCGGCAGTTGCCCTTTTTTGGGCAGGAACAGGTATGATAAAGAACGAAAATAACAGAAAATGAGGTAGAAGTCATGGAAAAAACAATGGACAAGATTATAGCGCTGGCGAAAGCGAGAGGTTTTGTATATCAGGGCTCCGAGATTTACGGCGGCCTGGCGAATACATGGGATTACGGCAACCTGGGCGTGGAGCTTAAGAACAATGTAAAAAGAGCCTGGTGGAAAAAGTTCATCCAGGAGAGCCCTTACAATGTAGGCGTAGATTGCGCCATCCTCATGAACCCGCAGACATGGGTGGCATCCGGCCATCTGGGCGGATTCTCCGATCCTTTGATGGACTGTAAAGAATGTAAGGAAAGATTCCGCGCTGATCAGCTGATTGAAGATTTCGCAGAGGAGAACGGCATTATTCTGGACAAGGCTATCGATGGCTGGTCCCAGGAAGAAATGAAAAGCTTTATTGATGAACATCATGTGCCGTGCCCGAGCTGTGGCAAGCATAACTTTACCGATATCCGTCAGTTCAATCTGATGTTCAAGACTTTCCAGGGCGTCACCGAAGATGCGAAGAATACCGTATACCTGCGCCCGGAGACAGCACAGGGCATTTTTGTGAACTTTAAAAATGTACAGAGAACTTCCCGGAAGAAAGTACCTTTTGGTATCGGTCAGATTGGCAAGTCCTTCCGTAACGAGATCACGCCGGGGAACTTTACTTTCCGTACCAGAGAGTTTGAACAGATGGAATTGGAATTCTTCTGCAAACCGGACACGGATCTTGAATGGTTCGCGTACTGGAAAGAGTTCTGCGTAAACTGGTTAAAGGATCTGGGTTTAAAAGACGAGGAGATGCGGATTCGCGATCACGAGAAAGAAGAGCTTTCTTTCTATTCCAAAGCGACATCGGACATCGAGTTCCTGTTCCCGTTCGGCTGGGGTGAGCTTTGGGGCATCGCAGACCGTACCGATTATGATCTGAGCCGTCATCAGGAAGTATCGAAGGAAGACCTCTCCTATTTTGATGATGAGGAAAAGAGAAAGTACATCCCGTATGTTATCGAACCGTCCCTTGGCGCGGACCGCGTGACGCTGGCCTTCCTCTGTGCCGCTTATGACGAGGAAGAGATTAAGCCGGGTGATGTGAGAAATGTCATGCATTTCCATCCGGCCATCGCTCCGGTAAAGATTGGTGTGCTTCCGCTTTCCAAAAAGCTTGGGGAAGGCGCAGAGAAGATTTATCAGGAACTTTGCAAGACCTACAACTGCGAGTATGATGACAGAGGAAACATCGGCAAGAGATATCGTCGCCAGGATGAGATCGGCACGCCTTACTGCATCACTTACGACTTCGACTCTGTGGAGGACGGCGCAGTCACCGTGCGCGATCGTGACACCATGGAACAGGAACGCATCAAGATTGAGGATCTGAAGGCCTATTTCGAGGAGAAGTTTGCGTATTGATGTTTTATTGAAATTGTCAAGACCTGAAAAATGTAAAACATATAGAAACCCATATTCGCTGGAAGATATTATTTTATAATAAACGACTTTAAGTCGTTCATTATAAATATCACAGAAGACTAAGCTGTTGCAAGATTTGTAAGGAAAAGAGTTTACATTTCGTGCTGCCGCTTTTTTGGAAAATTGCAGAAAAATTATATTGACAAAAACACAAAAATCTAATACATTTGTATTAA
>JAJQDO010000251.1:10113-13502 GCA_021202175.1 Clostridiales bacterium
ATAGTGAAAGGAATGATTTTATGGCAAAGGAAGCAACATTGCAAGTTCGCATGGATGCGGATTTAAAGGTAAAAGTGGAGATATTATATCGAAATATGGGTACTACATTTGCAGAGGCGGTTCGTATTTTTGCGAAACAAAGTATTTTGGAAAATGGTATGCCGTTTATTGTTACTGCGAATAGTGGGAACACATATGGAAGACTTTCAAAGTATGCGGATTTGAGTAAAAAAGTATTAGAAGAAGGTGCTTATGAAAGAGCCATGGTAGAAAAAAATGAAAAGACTGATTGATGCTAATGTAATTCTGCGCTATCTTCTGCGGGATGACTTGCAGATGGCCGAAGAGGCAAAAAAGATAATTGATGAAGGCGCATTTACCTTGCCGGAAGTTTTAGCAGAAGTAGTATATGTTTTAAAAGGCGTGTATAACGTTGAGCGCATGGAGATAAAGGATACATTGATAGAGTTTTTAGATGAAGTTACCATAGAGAATCGGGAATCCATGTGTGAAGCTTTGTCTTTATATGGTGAAACCTCTTTGGATTTTGTGGATTGTATATTAATTGCAAGACATCGGGTCTTAAAGGAAGAGATAACAAGTTTTGATCAGAAATTAAATAAGAGACTATCGTAACATCGACGAAAGAAATACAAAGAAAATGTTCTTGTGGATATCAACCTAATAAAATTAAGTTTCATAACGTATTTTTGCCATAAAAACAGGAAAAAAGTGATAAAAATATCGTCAAATTACAACAAATGAGTTAAAAAAAACAAGCCAATTCCGTCAATTGTAATGAATATGCAAAAATACATAAAAAACACTTGCTTTTTTAAAAAGATGGATGTATTTTATATTTAGCAATTGCGAAAGACATTAAACTTAACGAGAACGAAGACGTTCGCGAATCATTTAGATTCTCGGACGTCTTTTTACTTTTTGTGGAGTTTTCGGATATCTTCTTATCATCTTTGAAAGACAGAATCTGGAATGAAAAAGTAAAGATTTTAAAGGAAAGGGTGTCAAGACTATGAAGACGAATGTCAAAGAGATTTTCGGAAGTAACGTATTTAATGAAGCAACCATGAAGGAAAGACTTCCTAAGCCTGCCTATAAAAAAATGAAAGCAACGATCGATGCCGGCGCTGAACTTGATCCAGAAGTAGCGGATATTGTCGCTCATGAGATGAAGGAATGGGCTATTGAAAAAGGCGCAACGCACTTTACGCACTGGTTCCAGCCGTTGACTGGTATTACCGCTGAAAAACATGATGCTTTTATCGATCCGCAGAGCGATGGAACAACACTTCTTCGCTTTTCCGGCAAAGAGCTGATCAAGGGTGAACCGGATGCGTCTTCCTTCCCTTCCGGCGGCCTTCGCGCTACCTGTGAGGCCAGAGGATACACTGCGTGGGACTGCACCTCACCGGCATTTATCAAAGAAACCCCTCATTTCACGATTCTCTGCATCCCTACCGCTTTCTGTTCTTACAAAGGTGAAGCACTGGATAAGAAGACACCGCTTCTTCGTTCTATGCAGGCGCTGGATGTGCAGGCGATTCGTATTTTAAGATTATTTGGAAATAAAACCGCACAGCATGTGACCACATCTGTCGGACCAGAACAGGAATATTTCTTAGTAGATAAAGAGAAATACTTAAAGAGAAAAGACCTGATTTTCACCGGAAGAACTTTATTTGGCGCGATGCCTCCAAAAGGCCAGGAGATGGATGACCACTATTTCGGAACGATTCCGGAAAGAATCCTCGGTTTCATGGAGAAGTTTAATCAGGAGATGTGGAAACTGGGTATCTCTGCAAAGACACAGCATAACGAAGTGGCTCCGGCACAGCATGAGATTGCTCCGATTTACGATCAGAACAATGTGGCAACCGACCACAATCAGCTTGTGATGGAAACCGCACAGCGTGTTGCGGATGAAGTTGGCCTCAAGTGCCTGCTCCATGAGAAACCATTTGCAGGCATCAACGGATCCGGAAAACATAACAACTGGTCCATGGTTACCGATGAGGGCGAGAACCTGATGGATCCGGGCAAGACTCCTCACGAAAACATGCAGTTCTTGTTATTCCTGGCTGCAGTCATCCGTGCCGTTGATGAACATGCCGATCTGCTTCGTCTGTCTGCATCCACACCGGGTAATGACCATCGCCTGGGCGCGAATGAGGCACCGCCAGCGATCATCTCCATCTTCCTCGGCGAACAGCTGGATGATGTCGTAGAGCAGTTCGTGGATGCCGGAGAGGCGACCAGCTCTCTGGAAGGAGAAGAATACGTTTCCGGCGTACATTCTCTGCCACACTTTAAGAAAGACGCAACAGACCGTAACAGAACTTCACCGTTCGCCTTCACGGGTAATAAATTTGAATTCCGTATGGTTGGTTCTACCCAGTCCATCGCGGATCCTAACATCATCCTGAACACCATCGTAGCAGAAGTACTCTGCGACATGGCAGATCAGCTGGAAGAAGCAGAAGATTTCGAGATGGCTCTTCACGATATGATCAAGAAGACGATTACCGATCACAAACGTGTCATCTTTAATGGCGACGGTTACTCTGATGAATGGGTAGCAGAAGCAGAGAAACGTGGGCTTCCAAACATCAAATGTATGGTAGATGCTATTCCTGCTCTGACAACCTCCACCGCCATCAGTATTTTTGAAAAACATGGTGTTTACACAGAAGCAGAATTGGAAGCTCGTGCAGAAGTTATGTATGAGACCTACTCTAAGACGATACATATTGAGGCATTGACGATGATTGATATGGCGAAGAAACAGATTATCCCGTCTTGTATCAAGTATCAGACCAGTTTGGCTGATTCCATCAACACGGTTAAGGCAACTGGTGCTGCCATCGACACCTCCGTACAGGAGACCTTGATGTCTGACGTAGCTGCCAATATCAAAGATGCGTTTGCCGCTCTGAAAGAACTCGAAGATGTGACAGCGGCTGCTGAGAAGATGGATGAGGGCCCGGATCAGGGGCGCTACTATCACGATGTAGTCTTCGCTGCTATGGATGCTTTAAGAAAACCGGCAGACAAACTGGAGATGCTTGTTGCGAAAGAAGACTGGCCATTCCCAAGCTATGGCGATCTGATTTTTGAAGTTTAAGATTTTAGATATGTAAGGTTTTTTAGCATAGGTATAGAGTAACTTGTTTTGCAGATGTAATCCTTAATAAATAGTTTATAATAATTCCTTCTGAAATATATAGTGATAAAGTAAAGATGGCGATTAAGTTTGGACAGAAGTTTCCCTCTGATATTGTCCTTAAGAGGGGATGAATATCCATAATCGCTATCCGAAAAAGGGGCTGTCGGGAAATGGATGGTCCTAGACAGGGAAGGCAGTGACCCGG
>JAJQDO010000093.1:0-1196 GCA_021202175.1 Clostridiales bacterium
AACGCATCTTTGATTGTTAAATTTTGAAAGTTTTTTGCCATATCATATCCTCTCCAGAAAGAGGAATTCTGTGATTTAATTATATCCAATCATCTTGTTCCTAGCAAGTATATTTTCATAATTTTGTAATAATCCATAGTATTTTATAATGTACTGGGATTCCAATTATTATGCTTAAACAAAAAATATCGTCCAAAATACAACACCACCGGACAAGACGGTGGTGTTGAAGTCTGTGTAAATAAAATCCCGATAATGGCTTTCCAATATTTTTTCGGTATAATCTCATCTACCTTTTTAAGATACAAAAAACGTCAGGAAATGGAAACGTGTTCCTCCGAACAGCACGCACATCAGGCAAGCTACGGTTCCCATAAGAATCGCAGATAACCAAGTGTTTCCGGTTTTCTTATACAGGAATGTCGAACCGCCAATTCCTACGGTCATACCGACAGGCATTCCCCAAATACGCTGCGTATCCAGTCCCATATTCCAGATCAAATTGGTATCCGCATCACTGCCAATGGTCTGCAAGTACCATTTAACGGCAACAATCAATGTCAGGGTAAAGATTCCCAGTACGATATTAATGGCCATCTGCAGCACTGTATCCAGATTGTCATTACCTGTGCTTGGCAACCGGCGTTCCACATTTAATGTGAAGCTGGCAACCACAAAGCAGATGATCCAGATTACCAGATAATTCAGATAGTACGGAATCTTGGCAATCGGTATCTCCTTCACACCAAAGAAATACGCATAAAAAGCTGTACCGGCAACCTCTTCCTGTAACTGGATATAGCCCCAGCTGATTGCAATGACTATAGCGCTTAACAATAACGTCATGACAACCATCTGCACTACAGAAAGTGCTTTTTCCCCATTTGTTTTCATACTATCATATTTTTCCGGGGTTAATCCCAAATCACGGATGTGTAATTTCTTATGCCTTCCAACCGTAACATAATAGAATAGAAATCCACATAATCCCAAAATGTTCAACCCAACGATCGTTCCAAAGGCCATATTGGAATATCCCATTTTAAAAGTAAACCGCAGGTTATCATAAAAACTGCCGCCAACGATTCCCAGAGCATCTGTTTTGAGAACGATATAAGGGAAGATAATTCCCAGAATCGCACTGATGCCATACCCGATACCACGCAGCCCAAGATTTCGGGCAATTGGTCGCTTAA
>JAJQDO010000093.1:1206-13463 GCA_021202175.1 Clostridiales bacterium
CACAAAAGTTCGTCACCCTGTCTCCCACTCCCATCTGGGAATAATGAATCAAATGGCCAATCGTCGTCTTGCTGACAAAGGCAGCCTCATGAATACGATTCGGTTCCAGGTCAGCGATATAGGCGTTTCCTTCCTCAAAGGAGCCATAAAGCGTACCTAACTCAAAGCTGTCCAGATTAGCATACTCTTCGTAGTTTTGAATCTGCGTGAGATTCGTGGCTGCAAAGTTTTCTTCTGTATCCTCTACGAGACCTTTAAAGTGAACAAAATTTCCTGTCCAGGCATCAGTTGCAAAATTTACACCAGAAGCCCAAAACAACATTTTCGCGTTGCAAAGCTGTGCGGAGTAGACAGCTGCCGTCGCGCCCATGGAATGCCCGGAGCATATAATATTATCCTGGTCTACAATGGACAAACTCATAATATATTCCGTATATAGTTCGGATACGCTGCGTGCAGCCTCCTCACTTAAGGCCCCTTCTCGCGAACCATCAAAGGTTCCCTGCGAATCTCCGGCACCGTACTGGTCGACGGACAAAACTACATAACCTCGCCGTGACATCTCTACTGCCCAGGCTTCATGGTTTCTGGCATTTCCCGCATTGCCATGGAAACACAACAGGGCCGGAGCTGGTGTCTCATTTGTGGCATTTTTCGGCACATAAATCAAAGCACTGAATTCCGCGCCATCTGATCCGATAAGCTTCAGGCGATCGATACGAACATTTCCCCATCCGGTGATGATCCCCCAGTTTAAAACACTGGCAAATAACATGATAATCAATGTTATACAAAAACCTTTACGAACATTTTTACGATGTTTTGCTTTTTTTCAGGGTTATAATAATTCTCCCTTAACTGTTCCTCCATTTTAGCTGTTTTTTCTTCACTGAATAATTTTGCCATACAACTCCCTCCGGTTTTTTGATTTGTCATCATCTGCATGAATCTCAACGTTGATGTCATAACTATATAAAATATACAAAAAAAATCAATATGAGTGGCTTATTTGGACAATATCACAACACGAGCGGATTATTAACTTCTCAACTGGCACAAAAACCGCCTCATCTGGACATAAAAAAATTCGAAGTATTGTTGCCATCATGTTAAAATAAAAACAATAAAAAGCTACTCTCCAGTTACTTTTTACATCGAACCCGCCATTCTTGTGCTGTTACATCTAACTGCGCTTTGCCGTGTCGCATTTTATCGTTTTTAAAAGGAGATTCTTATTATGATTTACCGAATTGCTGTGTGTGATAATGACACGGCAATCTTACAACAGATTGCTGCTTATCTTGAGCAGATACAAAAGGAAACCGGACATCGCCTCGAGGTTTTTTATTTTTCGTCGGGGGAAGATTTGCTTGCACACATGCCGGAAGATACCCATATCCTTTTGCTGGATATCGGTATGGGCTCCGTTTCCGGTATGGATGCCGCACGGAAGCTTCGGGAGAGAGGATGGAATTTTTATCTGGCCTTCATTACCAGCATGCCAGAGTTCGCACTGGCCGGTTATGAAGTTCACGCGTTTGGTTTCATCTGCAAGCCCATTCAGTATGCTCCTCTCCTCCGGCTGATGCGTGATATTTTTTCTCTATTGGATAAAAAACCAGCCGCCTTAGTTTTGGATGTCGGAAAGGGAAAGAAAGTCTTCCAACCGGAGCATTTACTTTATGCGGAGGTCTTTCAGCATGAGACGCGTTTTGTTACGGACCAGGAGGTTTTTCTTTCACGCATTCCTCTGGCAGACATAGAAGAGAAATTACAACAATACGGATTCTTCCGCTGTCATAAAAGCTATCTGGTTAATCTGGGGCGAATTACCCATATTGCCACTGCAGAGATTACTGTTGATAACGGCGATTGCCTTCCACTGAGCAAGCATCGCCGGAAAGAGTTTCTTGACACCTGGTCAACCTATATGAGGATACAATTTTGATGACTGTAATTGATGCCGCATGTTTTATATTCGATATGGCTTTTGCTCTTTATTATCTCGATGCCAGACAGAATCGTCGCAATTTATCGAAGTTTCGTAACGCCCTGAGTTTTATTGTCCTGCTTATGTCTATCCTCCTGTATTATGGAGTTTACGAGAACACGATTGGTATATTTGCCTACTCCTTGCCGAGGTTTTTGTATCGTATCATTATTTTAGACATATATCTGATTGTGACAAAACAAGGCACTCTGTCCAGAAATATTTATATCGCACTCTATTTGTCTGCCATCTACACATTAAGCCAAAATATTTTCCTGACGACTCTGGCTGTACCAGTCCTTCGCGGGACAGAACAGTTTACGTCATCACAGACAGGGAACCTGTTCCTCTGTCTGCTCATCGTCATCGGAACCAAATCCTTTTTTTACGCCATTGTCTGCCGCCTGACACCCTTGAGATATATGGAAAATGATAGCTTCTTAGGTATCATTCTCCTTATCATCATCACGGGAGCCGGTGTCTTCATCAAAGAAACACTGATTACGGCTTCAGATAACACTTCCGCTGACACCTATGAGATGTCAGTGTATATCATGATCCTTCAGATTTCTTTTTTGCTTTTACTGATTCTATTGCAATGTTACCAACAACAGCTGCGAGAAAAACAAGCCATTCAGCTGCAAAATGTTTCTAACCAGTCTCTGATGGAAAATATTTCTCTCGTCGAGAAAAATATGGAAGAAGTTCAATTTCTTCGCCATGATCTGAAAAACCACATGATTACACTTCGTCTGCTGATTCAGAAACAGGAGACAGAGCGTGCTGTAACTTATATAGATGATTTTCTCGGTCAAGCTTCCCTTCCTCCTCTGTATGTCCAAACAGGCAACCGTCTGTTGGATGGGTTGCTCAGCGAAAAGATGAATGTAGCCTACAGCAAGGAGATACCGTTTCAAGTAAAATTAGATTTTTCACAAAGCGATTTTATCAGTACATTTGACCTGTGCACGATCATGGGAAATCTTGTGGACAACGCCATAGAAGCAACCTCCAAGGTGCAAAGTGAAGAAGAGCGATTTATCGAAGTTCGCGGCGGCATCGCTGCCGGCTGTCTGATGGTTTATATTGTCAATTCGTATTATGTCGCGCCACAGATGCGAAATGGCAATATGCATACGACAAAAGCCAATTCCCACCAACATGGCCTGGGCATACGAAACGTCAGACACATTTTGGAAAAATATGACGGCAATCTGTCCGTTTCCACCGAAAAAGGGAATGTATTTATAGCCTCTATATTAATCCCGTTGCCTGAGGAGCAGTCTTCTGAAAATCGATTCAGGCAAGAAACAACAAAGCAAGCCAAATAGGTAACTCCACTCTTAGTGTACTGTATCATTCACACTTCGCATAATGAATCCCGGTACATTATACAAATATACCGGGATTTTATTGCGGGTGGATATCGCCTTTTTAAGCCCATATCCGCTCCTTACGACAAGATACCATCCATAAATATAATAACAGCATTCGTATTTTTTTGAACAAATCAACATTTTTAACACATAGAAGGAGGTATGCTCTATTATATAAACTATCACAGGATATTCATGATATCAGTAAATGAATATGCACTTATTACTTTTGGTATCATATCATCAATTAATTACTGTAAATCCTGACAAGGTTACAAGACCCGCAAAAATAGCTGCTGGTATGACACCCACCCAAATATTTCCGTATTTGCGATAGATATAAGTCACCACGCCGGTGGTTCCGCCCATCATATAGCAGTAACCAAAAGCAAAGTCTAATGAACCGGAACTGGTATTGGTTCCAGTACCATAAATATCAATCTGCGGGATAATCGTCTGTCCGGTACCCACCAGGAGACTGCCGCCATACTGAAGGAGCAACAGAACGAACAGGGCACTGGCTGTCATACAGGTATTGACCGCGACAGCAATCCACATATCTCTTCTTTCATTTCCTGTAGAAGGCAATACACGCTGATTCATGTTTCCGATAAACATCACCGTAAAGATGATCAATACATATGGAATCGCGCGAACGATACGCATCGGACTGATCTTCAGATAGGTGGAAAGATTCCATACCTGATAATTGATTCCGGCAAAGCCTTCAATCAGCCACAACCAGGTGAATACAAATACAACCGCAATCAAACCAATAAGAAGTCCCTTCGCCGGTTTCGTCCAGTTAATCTTTGTTTCATCCGGACCTCCCAAAGCGTACTCAGAAAGATGCATCGGATTGCCTTCCTTCTTACGTCTGTTTGCCTTAAGCACCATACGAACGACACCGATGGCCGCCACAACCAACAACCATCCCATGATACCATTCAGGTTCGCGGAAGTGATGAATTTTGACCATACCGTTCCGGTTCCCGTCCATTTGATGACATAGGCGGATACATGCACAAATATCAACGCCGGGATAATCAGGGCAAACAGGAAATCAATTGCCCAGGCTTTGGCTCCCTTTCTCGGAGCTTTCACCGGTACAGGATTCGCTGCGGAAGCAAAGAATTCATTCTGCATCAGCAGATTAATGATTGATGCCAGCAGGAACATCATGGTAACACAGGCGATACCAGAGAAAATCTGCTGCGGGAACCATGCCGTATCACTGATATCCAGTGTAACCGGTGCTTCGCTCACGGTAGTCTCATAGCTAATGATTGCTTCGATAGCCTGTCCACTGATGTTACCTGTCTGATGAAGCGCCCCGCTGACTACGGAATAACGGAAAATAGATCCATTTCTGTCATAATCGACACCGGATTCCACCTCTGCCAGGCCGGCTGCCTCCGCAACAGCTACTGCGCACGCGTCCGGATCTCCGATAAAGGAATAATCATATTGATCGGCTGTCGCTTTGATAATACTGATGTTCGTATCCACATCTTCGATTCCACCGGCCATCGACACCATAAACGGTCCAAATACTTCACATATACTGTTAACGATATCCGGCATCGCTCGATACGTTTCCAATACCGTCGCACATCCCGCGGAATAACCGATCAGGTTAATGCTGTCTTGTTGCACATAAGACAGGGTATTGGCATAGGCCGCGACGGAAATAGCCTGAGAACCTCTGTCTATCGTCGGGTCTGATTCACCGCCTCCCTGCAGGTCCGGCGATAATACCACATAACCGCGTCTTGCCAGTTCCATGCTCCAGGTATCATTGGAATGGGCGTGATTGGAACGGCCGTGGAATATAACAACCACCGGCGCCGGCGTCTCATCCGTCGCATTCTCTGGAATATAGATCAGGGAACTGATGGTGGAACCATCCTCTCCTGTGAGATAGATTCTCTTAATCTCAACTCTACCCCAGTCGGACTGGAATCCCCAAATCAGCACCGAACACACCAGTAATATGGCCATGCATCCGGCAAAAAACCTGACTGCTCCGCTTCTCTTTTTTTCTTTCATAAGTCCCTCCCTTTTTAATTTTCTTTTGAAGCGTTCTCAATGATTTACAAAAAAAATTATATATTATACCTAAATTTTTTTCAATATAGATAACTTCTTTGGTCATATTGACAACGTAAAAGGGAATTTCTCCTTCTCAACTGGGTAAAATAATGGCATGACTGGCTTATACGTTTTGGCAAAAACAGGCCACCAGAATCTTTCTTCTGGTGGCCTATGTCATCTACATCTATATTTTTTCGTTACAATGAATCTCTACCATCCATTTACCACATGATCAGGGACTTCTCCAGCCGCGACCTTCTCCATATCAGACCAGATCATATCATAGCCCCTTTGAAAAGAAGAGGCAGTGATTCCTCCGATATGTGGACTGTAAATTATCTTATCTTCGACCTCTTTTTCTGCAGTTAACATCACGTTGTCTTTCTGTACCGGCTCCCCTTCGAGGGTATCAAGGCCGGCGCCAGCAATATGGCCGGAACGGAGGGCATCCAAAAGGGCCTCCGCGTCAATCAACTCACCCCGTGCTGTATTGATCAAATAGGAACCTTTTTTCATTTTGTTTAAAAATGCGCGGTTCACGATTTTTTCTGTGTCCGGTGTGACAGCTAAATGAAGGCTGACCATATCACTGTAGGCAAGCAAACCATCCAGATTGCTGTAAGTAACGCCACATTCCTGTTCCAGCGCAGCAGAGCGACGGGACCGGTTATAATATACGACCTTTGCTCCAAAGACAGACAGATATTTTGCAACCGCCTGAGCGATATCTCCAAAACCTATCAGACCTACGGTACAATCAGCCAGTTCCTTTAAACTTGCCGTTGCCATATAGCGTTCCTTTACGTCAATCTGATTCCCTTCCCTGACATTGCGATCTCCCATAACGACATCACGCAGAAGACCAAGCATCAGAAGAATCGTCTGTTCCGCCACTGCTGTGGCATTCATCCCTTTACAATTACAGACATAAATCTCCTTCTCCTTTGCTGCATTAATATCAATACCATTATATGCCACGCCTTCGGAATGAATCATTTTCAGATTCGGCATGGAATTGATTAGATTGGCAGAAACCTTACCGATCGCGTCTACCAGAATAAATTCTGCGTCCCTTCCCAACGATAATAACTGATCATCCGATGCCCCAGCCGGTGCATGGATGATGGTATATTTGTCAAGCAAGAACCTATCTTTTGTATACTTCTCTAATCTTCCTTCTTTTCCTATCACAAGAATCTTCATCATTTTCCCCCGCGCGCTTTCCAAATTAATAAGACAAAGTATCATTACTGTGTTTTTTTAATGTATGTGTCTCTTTTATACTACATTGTACTTAAATATACTTATGGGTTGAATACCTTGCAGCCAGTAAGAATTTTTCCATCTGTTTTTATTTTAAAATTTTTGGCACATACAAGCAAGTATTTTCTTACATAATTTCATCTTTATGATTCAAAGCGAATCCTGACGCCTGCGACCTCACGCTCCAGTATTCTTTAACGTACGGATTTTTTCCTCGGATTCCTGCTTCAGCCGCTTCATATCTACTTTTCCATTCGCGTTTTCCGGAAATTTGTCATAAACAAATATATGCTTTGGCACCTTATAGTTTGCAAGATAATGCCGCATACAATGACGCATCCGGTCAATATCTACCTTTTTATCGGTTTCCACACATGCCACAATATCTTCCTGAATGACCGCCGCCTTTACACCAAACACCATCGCCTGATAAATGTGAGCCATATTCATCAGAACCTCTTCGATTTCCATAGGGCAGATATTTTCGCCGCCACGTATGATCATCTCTTTTATCCTGCCAATGCCATGAAGCTGGCCTTCTTCGTCGACGTATCCCATGTCTCCCGTGCGCAGCCAGCCGTCCTCTTTTAATACTTTTGCCGTCTCTTCCGGCTTATTATAATAACCCCGCATGACGTTAAAGCCTTTAATCTCAATCTCGCCATTGCATCCCGTGTCTGCCTCTCTGTTTTCCGCCGTATTCCAGATACGTAGTTCCATCCCAGGAATCGCCACGCCCACAGAGCGGGCACTTTTATCCGTCGGTTCCTCGTATAAGGAAAAGGTAATGCTTGGGGATGCCTCTGTCTGCCCATAAGACTGCATCAGATGCGGGATAGCAAGTTCTCGTGAAATCACCTTAAAATCCTTTTCATAAACACCGGAACCAGTAATAATGCCGGAATACAGGCTGGAAAGATCATATTTATGTCGTTCTGGATTATGTAAGATGGACAAAAACATCGTGGGAACACCGTTGAGAACCGTACATCGGTATTTTTGCACGCACGCCATAACAGAAGTGGATTTAAAGCTTTCATTGATACAGACCTTTCCTTTATGGAAAAGCGCGGCCAACACGCCGGTAGAAAGCCCAAAGCTGTGAAAAATCGGCAATGACAGGCATATTATGTCCTGATTATTCCAACGCATGGCTTCACAGGCACACTTTGCTACATTTAACAACTGATAATGACTGAGCACGACTCCTTTGCTGCCACCGGTACTTCCGGAAGTAAAGAGGATACCCGCATCGTCCATCGTCTCCACTCGGCTGCTCCGGTCTCTGATTTCCTGCATCATCTCCTTATTGGGGTGACAGGCATCCTGATATTTCTCCATGATTTGCTCACCGATGTATTTTACAAATCGCATTCCCTGCACATTTTCCAGATTCTCCATTGTCGCATCGTCAAAAAACATGCCCTGCAGGTTCGTTTCTTCTATCAGACGATTCATTTCCCAGGCTTTAAAAGAAGAATTGACGGGCACAAAGATACATCCTATCCTTGTGATAGCATACAAGGCACATAAGTACATTGGGGAATTCGAACACCAGATGGCAATACGGCTTCCCGGCTCCATTCCTGCCCGCACCAATTCTGCTGCAAGCTTATCCGCTATATCATTGATTTCAACCCATGAAAATTTCTGTTCTTTATAGAACAACATTTTTTCCTTGCCTGTTGCCGCAGCCAGTTGTTGAAATTGCCTATCGATTGTTGTCTGAACAAATTCCATCTGCTATCACTCCTTTTCCTTGTAACGCCGTACACTTCTGATTTCCATTGAAACAAAACAGTGAGAAAAGATCTTATAGAAAAGATCTCATGGCTTTTTATTTTTAGAGAACCGTATAAGATATCATTATGCGCATTGTAATCACCTTATTATGACGATGGTGAACATCAAATATATATGATGTTCACCATAATTTTCACGCCAACACATTTTCTGTTATTCCAGATAAATCATCCATATGGTCACAGCATTGTGACAGGGTGATTCCAAAGCAGATTTCATCAACTGTGAAATCATCCATGCGGTCACAGCATTGTGACAGATAACAGTTTTTATTTCTATGCGGCAGTCTGATCTCCTTTTGTATCTAATCTTGTATAAATCGCGTGAACAATATACGGGATAATAATAACCGGGAAGGTCAGATATCCGAGGATACCATATCCCCTGTTAACCAGAGCCAAAAGACCAAACTGTGCCACGCAGAAGCCAACCAGGCAGAGCACCAGGGTGGTCACGATGACCTTCGTTGTCGGCTTGCTATCCGGGTCATAATCCGGGTCGAGCATTTTACAAACTCTTACCGTACCGGCAGAGACCATATTCACCGCCGTTGATACGGAACCAAGAATGATTAATATCGATAACATTGGTAACAGTATATTTCCGGCCACACCGTTTCGAATCAGAACCAGTACCGGCAGAGACGCATCCGCGTAATCCGCTGTATTTACGATTGCCATCAAACCCACTGTGGAAAGCAGTATCATGGCACTGTTGATAACAAATCCAATCCCGAATGTCATGATCGCATCCTTCGGTTCTTCCAGTGCTTCAGAATGCTGGGAATGAATCGCGGGAGAAGAAGCGATCTGGAAAGCCGCATAGACAAGCATGCTCCAGAGCGCCGGCAATATCGGGAGATTCCAGTTGCTTACGGTTGTAATCCCTTCGGAAACGGCGTCCCACTGCGTAATGATATTCGGAATAAATACAATGAGCAGCCCTGCAACAATCAATATGGAAAGGACGGTTGCCACGCGGCGTACCAATGCAGTTCCAAAAATGGCTACTACAAAAATAAACACACCGATAATTGCCGTACATACGATATAAGGAATGCCCGTCAGTTCCTGCAGCGTAGAACCGCCTGTGGAAAAGGCCACCGCTGGCACTACAAGAAGTACAAATATGTAAACGAGCTCAAATAATGGTGAAAAAATCGGTGATAGTTTCCCATAAAAGGCTTTATTAAAGCTCCTGTAATCATAGGTTTCATGTTTTCGACAATAATATTCGATATATCCGTTATATAATGCGCAGATGGCTTGCGCGCCGACGCAAGTGATAAAACACCAGATACCATAAGATATAAAATAACTTTTTAATTGGGCTCCCGAGGCAAAGCCGCCTCCAAACTGCGTTGTAAACCAGACAAATGTAATGCCAAATGCCACAGATAATTTATTACTTTTCATTTTTCCCTCCTATGTATGAAACATATGATTTACAGGTCCTTGTGTCATTTTCAAAGAAATGTTATAGGTTACGCGATGATGAAATGTCCTGTTTCTGTGCTTTTTCGTAAGCATAAATCGCCGCGCCGTACGCTCCCATCATCTGGGAGAATTCGCTGTACATGATTTCCGTGCCAAGTTCTCTGGAAAGTGCTTTTCGCACACCTCCGTTTCTGGCTACACCCCCACTCATGAAAACGGTTTCTTCTACACCGATTCGCTTTGCGAGACCTGCCACCCGGCTCGCCACGGAATTACAGATACCGGCAACTACGTCCGGTCGCTGCGCACCCTTGGCCAGCTGTGAGATGACTTCGGGTTCGGCAAACACAGTACAGGTACTGGAAATGTTTACTGCTTCTTTCGATTTTTCCGCTTCCTCTTCCAGTTTGCCGATATCCAGATGGAGAACATTCGCCATGACATCCAGGAAACGACCGGTTCCCGCTGCACATTTATCGTTCATCACAAAATTAATCATCTGCCCTTTTTGGTTCAGGCGAATCACCTTCGCGTCCTGCCCGCCGATATCGATGATCGTGCGCGCTCCCGGATACATCCTGGCGATTCCTTTTGCATGACAGCTCAGCTCACTCATCTCTCCATCCGCGCCTGGCATGGTCATTCTTCCATATCCGGTAGCAACGGAAAAATCAATCTCTGACTTCTCTATTTCAGCCTTTTGATATACCTGTGCTTATGCCTGTTCCGGACCTTCTGTTCCGGTACAAGGCTGGACAAGAGAGGTAGCGTGGATACGCTCTCCGTTGTCCTGCAGGACACATTTTGATGTTGTCGAACCAATGTCAATTCCTAATGTAATCATTTTTGTTACTCCTGTTCGTTCCTCTGACCATTGTTCCTTTGCTTCAAAGCGAACCCTCCTGCAGCCAAATTCTATCAGCCGATGCGCTTCACGTCAGCAGCCTCTCCTGCCTCGATCATGGCTGCAATCTGTTCTTCGGAATATCCTAACTGTGCCAGCACTTCTTTCGTGTGTTCTCCAAGGAAAGCGCCTCTCTCGTAAGGCGGAAGATCCGTGTCAGAGAAGATGACCGGGGTTCTGACCATCGTGCGTTCCTGTCCGTTAGGGAAAGTCACCTTTGCCAGAGCATCGGACGCCCATGCCTGTTCATCTTTTAACAATAGATCCCATGTCTGACAAATCGCGAATGGAAGGTCGGCTTTCAACATCAGCTCCTCCATCTCCTCCAGAGTACGGGTGGCAATCTCGGCATTCAGCACATCGTTGAATTCCACGATATTCGCCTGCAGGTTAGTCTGCGGATAATATTTCTCATTATCAATCATATCCGGCCGGCCTAACGCTTCCATAAATTTCGGATAATAGAAATCATAGCGAGGCATCGCAATCTGGATCCAACGATTATCCTTCGTCTTACGCGCTACATTCAAAGGATTGGCAATGATTTTCGAGCTGATCGGAAACTGTGTGGTAGAATCTCCATACTGATTGCTCTGCAAGAACAGTCCGACATCCCATATCGCCGTATGGAAAAGACTTACCGTTACCTGGTCGCCCTGTCCGGTCTCTCTGGCGCGATACAGCGTGGCAAGAATGCCGCTGGCAAGATACATCCCAACCTGATGATCGCCAAAGCCGGCGATCGGCGTCATTGGAGAGGAATCCACATCATACATCGTTCCCATAACGCCACCACGGGCAAAATATGCGGTAAAATCAAATCCCGGAAGATCCTTATCCGGTCCTTTCTCTCCATAGCCACTGATATAACCCATAACCAGTTTCGGATATTTCACCTTTAATGTCTCATAATCCAGCCCAGCCCGTTTCAGCGGAGACTGGCGCCAGTTGGTGACAAAGATATCGCATTCCGCGATCAGTTTTTCCAATGCTTCTCTTCCTGCCGGTGTCTTGGTATTTAAAATGATACATTTCTTTCCAGCATTCTCCAGGCAGAAACTTGTATCTTCCTGATCACCATAAGGTCTTCCTTCATTTACCGCTGTGTAACGCAATGGATCTCCGTTCGGTGCTTCAATCTTGACCACCTCTGCGCCCAGGTCCGCCAGATATCTTGTACAGCAGGGTCCGGCGATAAACGTAGCCAGTTCTACAACCTTTACTCCCTCAAGGGGTTTCTTTAAACCACTCATAATTCCCTCCTAAGCTTTCTTTACAGGATTCCGGAAACTTCCGCGCTTCCGGAATCGTTCACAGTATCCGTTTTTTTCGTTAATTTTTCAGTTAAATATTTCTTAGCCAAATATTTCTTTTGTTAGATTCTTCTTCGT
>JAJQDO010000337.1:0-2523 GCA_021202175.1 Clostridiales bacterium
AATTATTGACAACTGATATTCCATGAAACGATAATCTTATCACCAACAGACAACCAGATATCCTCTTTATCTATGTATTCTTCAGACATATTTTGAATATATTTTGCATTCCGGGTGAATGATTCCTGTCTTTATCATCTCATCCGCTGACTATGCTTCAAACTCTCTCCTTACATTGATTTAACCGTTTGGAATCTCATAGAAGTATCACTGTCTGGAATCAAACAAATCAGATCTACATCATAAACAAAAAGGAGTAATCATATGAGCGAAATTACCGTAGAAATTGGAAAACGGATTCGTAACTTTAGAAAAACGAGAAAAATGACTCTCGATGACCTGTCGACCATCATTTGCAAGAGTAAATCAACTATTTCCAAGTATGAAAAAGGAGAGATTTCCATCGACATCGAAACTATGTACGACATCGCCTCCGCTTTGCACGTTCATGTCGAACAACTCCTGTATTGTCCGCCGGATCGGGTCGCCTTATCCTATTCAGATAATCACCCGGCATTTTTTAATGGAGTATCACAGTTTTATTCCTATCTGTTTGACGGCAGGAATAACCGGATCATCCGCTCTGTTTTTGATGTACTTTCCAAATCGGAACATGATCAGTATAAGATCATGATGTATATGAATTTTTCTGATTACGAACATTACACTCGCTGTGAAAACACCTACTATGGCTACATCGAGCATTTTGACGCAGTCACAAATATTTCTCTGACAAACCAGGATACGCCGATGGAAAGAGCCAGCGTGCAGATTCTTGCCTCCTTTTTGGATTCGGACACAAAATGGGGGCTTTGGAACGGCTTCTCCTCGCGACCGATCATGCCGATTGCCACTAAGATGCTATTTTCCAAAACCCCATTAAAGGAAAACTATGAATTTGCCAAAAGTCTTAAAATTTCTAAAGAAGACATTCGCCTGCTAAAATTATACAATATGTTGTCTGTGCTTTGAATCACCCTGAACAAATTATTGTTTATTTACAATCTATAAAAAGGTCTGTCCCCTGATTTTAATCATATTATAAATCGTAGGCCAGACTTTTTTATTTATTACCTTACTTATATCGTATCCATAATCAATCTATTATATAAAAATTTCACTGTTTTATAATCTCGTCAATCTCCCTCGTCAGATTAAACAGCGTGGTGCTGATATCATCATCGGAACAAACCAGGGCTGATAGCACGTTATCCGCTTTTTCATAGGCTTCCTGATATCAGCTGAAATTCTCCGGCACGACAGCATTTTCTATGGCCTGATCGAGAAGGAAAAGGTCGATATCGCTCCCGCCGGGCGTATCCTCGTTAAGCCAGACCATGATCTCCTCGGAGGTCGTCACCGATTTGAGGGCGGAGGCTCCGGAGGTGTCCTGATAGATGAGGCTTTGAATCTCCTCGTCCATCGTCAACATCTTCAGGAACTCCCAGGCCTCCTCCTCTTTGGTCGTTTGAGAACTGATTCCGACCATCAGTGTCTCCATGGAAGAGGTATTATTGCCGGATGGTCCTGATGGCATCGATATACAATTCCACTCAAAATCCGAATATTTCTTTATCCGCCAGGGATAGGGCATATAGGTGCGATATTCCGAAAATGTCAGCGGACGAAAAACAACATTTCCCAAATCGAAATCATTAGATGTAACCTGATATCCCTGATTCGTATCATTGAGTTCCCGCGCAAAGTTGATTGCTTCCTGAAAACTGTCCTCTGTGAGATAGGACTCCGTTCCTTCCTCATCAAAAAGGGTGAGTCCGTTAGAATAAACCGCCTGCTCCCAGGTATAATCATAATATCCAAATTGATCGATCTGTCCATCACCATCGGTGTCTTTGACCACCTGCTGACAGATATCTATAAAGTCATCCCATGTCCAGTCATCATCCGGCATCTCTATGCCTTCCTGTTTCAGCAATGTCTTGTTGACAAACATCAGCGTCGGATTACATTCAAAAGGCAGCGCGTACTGCTCCCCCTGATAGATACCCGACTTGACAGCGGATGTGTAAAAAATTGAGGTATCCGCCTCATCATCCTTTGCAAGAAGAGCATCCAGCGATTTCAATATACCGGCTGAGGCCAGTGTCTGGAAATCTTCATCCAGGATAATAAAGACATCCGGTTCTGTTCCCTGCAGAATCTGCCCCGACAGCCATTCAGAATATTCCTCGGAAGGGATGCCTTCCACATATTCCACTTCTATATTTTTATAATTTTTCTGATATTTCTCAATGGCCTGATCAAAGATATCGTAATGGACCGTTCCCGGCACCTCCCAGTTGCTTCCATAAAAAATACCGATGCGCAAAGTATCCTGATTTCCTAATGTCAAAATCAGGAGAACGATTCCAATCACCACGGTAACCAGAAAAATCAACAGGATGGGTTTTCTTATTTCATTTTTCGTCATAGGCTTCTCCATTTTTTCATCAGTTAATCCATTTTCCATAATCATCTATCCCCTGCCAGTCCTGCATTACTCAGATGGATACTCATCAATCC
>JAJQDO010000337.1:2623-13177 GCA_021202175.1 Clostridiales bacterium
TCTGCTATCCCTGCTTTACCCGAATGAATCATCATCAATCCTCTGCTATCCCTGCTTTACCCGAATGAATCATCATCAATCCTCTGCTATCCCTGCCTTACTCGAATCTCTGATTGACCGTTCCGGTCTGTACTGCCCAGATAGCAAGCTGCGTCCGGTCTCTCAGATTCATTTTCGACAATATGGAACTCAAGTAATTGCGGACGGTTCCTTCCGACAAAAATAAATCAGCCGCGATCTCCTTATTAGAAAGTCCACATCCAATCTTTTGGATTACCTTCCACTCCGTCTTCGTCAGTTCTTTCGTCTGCTCCTCATCCACCTGAATCGCGTAGTTGTTTTTGGCCATCTTATTAAACAGCTTCACCACTTTATCCGTGATTTCCGGGTTAATCATCGCCCGGCCGCTGACCACGGTTCGGACTGCGGAAGCCAGCTCCTTCATGGAAATCCCTTTCAGCAGATATCCGCTGGCTCCATATTTCAGAGCGCCATAAACATATTCATCATCATCGAAGGTCGTGAGGACGATAATATAAATATCCGGGTACTGTTCCTTTACCAGGCGGGTACACTCCACGCCATCCATCCCGGGCATCCGGATATCCATAAGAATGACGTCCGGTTTGTTCTTCTTTATCTCTTCCAAGACCTGATGTCCATCGGCAGCCATTCCTGTGACTTCCATATCCGGATTAGCGTCGAGGACGATTCCCAGGCTCTCTCTGATTAATTGCTGGTCATCTGCGATCATTACTTTAATCATTGTTTTTCTCCCTTACTATATTGATTTTCTCAACATTCGCCATTTCGTTCTTCATCCATATCTTTTCCGCTTCGGCCTGCCAGGGTTCATTTAATAGTAAACGACTTTATGTCGTTCACTATAAATCCTTCTCCTTATTCTTATCTGCCATCACATTTTCTGCCAAAACATCCCGGTCTGCCGAACTTTTTTCGGATGCTTCGATAGTTTTTGAAGGCATCGGAATCTTCACGATCACCGTAAACCCGAAATCTCCCTGATAAAATAAAGTTCCTCCGGCCAATTCCACCCGTTCTCTCATATGACGAAGACCGAATCCTTCGGTAATATCCGGACAGCCGCAGCCATTGTCACTGACCATCAGTATCATCTCGCCTTTTTTTCACTGATGCGAATCCATATTTCCTTCGCTCTTCCATGACGGATGGCATTCGTGGTGCTCTCCTGGATGATTCGATATAATGTTTCCTCCACATCCGCATCAAATCGAAGCTCATCAATATATGAAACAAAATATATTTTTGTGTTCGTCCCCTTGGACATCTCCTCGATCATCTGATGAATGGCGTTCTCCAGAGGCATTCTTTCCAGAGCATCGGGTTTTAGCTTTCTCACGGATCTGCGGACATCGTTGAGTCCGCTTCTGGCCATATCACCGATCGTCTCTAGCTGTGTCTTGGCGGCATCCGGAGAGGTATCCATGAGAACCATCACCGCATCGACGCCCACCGATATTCCGGTAAGGATATGACCAAGCGTATCATGAATCTCTCTGGCGAGACGGTTCCGCTCCCTGGTCTCCCCCATCTGTTCCTTTTCTTCCGCAAAAAGATGCAGCTGTTCGTTGGCTTTCTGAAGCTGCTCATTCAGAATAGAAATCCGTTCATTTTCCTCCCGGTCTGTGACGAGCAGAATGACGACATAACTTAAGAATATAAGCATATTGCTTAATTCACAGATGGTCCGCATAGCAAGAAAAAAACGTTCCATCGTCTCACTGTAGAATGACACCCATATCTCAAAGGAATTCATCGGAATCACGATACTGACCAGCTGATAATTTCCTACCAAATAGCACACAAAAGCCAGAAAAAGCACAGCCAGTCGACTCCAGGACTTTTCCACGTAAGATAAAATCTCCGCAAATACAAAGAAAATCACGCCGTTATAAGCCATATCAAGATTCGCCATCAAAAGAACGACGAGAACAATCTCGAAAATAGTAAGAACAGAAAACTACGGTGTCCCTTGTATCGTGTCGTCCCGTTTCGCCCAGATCAAAAGGCAGATCAGAAGATAGCTTCCCAGCACGATGACCAGCCGCACTTCCGGCTTCCCCGGTGCGACCGCAAGCTCCTCCAAAAATGTGCGGGCTTCCTGTGCGAAGGCGATCCGGTTCTGGGTCAGCACGATGGTGGTGACCAAAAATAATATCGTAATAAAATTTAAAATACCCATCATCCACAGGCAAATATTCAGATTCGATGTCATATTCTCCGCTGATTTTCTTCGATTCATTTTCCCCGTTCTTCCTCTCTTATGCTCCCCACGCTTCTATTCACAAAATACCTCCAAACACTCACAAAGTTCCAGTCCGGCATCCACAAATCATACTCTGTATCCACTACACGCTACCTGCTATTCTCTTCCCACTTTTCACTCCCGCGAAACACTATCTGCTACTCACTTCCCACTAATCACTAATCTACTGCCAACCGCTGAGATTATACTCGCTGATATTTTCCTGGGTAATCAATTCCACCGGTATCACCGTTTTCTCTTCGATCTCCTGTCCCTCAAGAACCTCGTACAGCAGATCCGCTGTCACCGTCGCCACCTGCATGGGAAACTGAGCTGCCGTGGCTGTCATCCGTTTCTCGTATATCATCGTTTTCGCCTCGGGAGCACCATCCACGCTATAAACTAAGACATCAGACAGCATATCGGCCGCATCCAGAGCAGCCATCGCTCCCAGAGCACTCGGATCGTTTAATCCCATCACCACATCGATATCATGGGTTTCCTTCAAAACCTCCTCCACCAGTGGCTGCGCGATTTCCAGCTGTCCCTGACATTCCAGCTCTGCCACGATCTCATATTCCCATCCCGCACCATCCAGCGTATCCTTAAATCCCTGAATGCGGTCAGCAGCGGATTTGTTTGTCTCCTGTATCAAAAAAAGAATTCTTCCCGAGTCTCTCTTTGTCATCAGATCTTTGGCGCACAACACGCCGGCATTGTAATTATCCGACACAACCGTGCCTTCCACCAGCGAATCATCATAAACCTCCGCGTCCACCGCCAGCACCGGAATTCCTGCATCATTCGCAGACTGTAAGGCTGATTGCACTTCTTTCCAATCTACAGCATTGACAAGCAGTACATCAACTCCTTCTTCGATAAATGCCTGAATCTGCCGATTCTGCATTTCCGCATCCAGCGCCGAATCTCTTGTCACCATCACATCACCCTTGCTTCGGACCACCGCTTTGATTTTTTCATTGACCACCTCAAAATAGGGATTATTCATCGTCATATAGACTGCACCGATTTTTTTCTGTGTTTCCCCTTCCCGGTTTTTGTTCCGGCTGCTGTATAGCAAGGCAGCCATGCCAACGACGATCAACACTATAATCAGAGCCGCGACACATATTAAAACATTTCTTCTGCTTTTCATCTCATTTTCCTCTCTGACGACTTTTCATGGCTTCTCTTTTTACATTTTCTTCTCCATCGGCTTTCTATGGCTTCTCTTTTTACATTTTCCTCTCCATCGGCTTTTCTTGGTTTCTCTTTTTACATTTTCCTTTCCATCGGCTTTCCTCGCCTTCTCTTCTTACATTTTCCTCTTCCTCGGTTTTTCCTCGCCTTCTCTTTTTATCGCAAATAATATTTCCTGACAATTTTCCGTAAAACAATATCATCGTCGTTATATTGCACTTTCTCTATATTGTTTATTTTAACTTGTTTCCCGTCTTTTGCCAACTATTTATAGCAAAGTCTCAGCCACAATCAAAATTACTGTTCACAGCGTAGGAGATAGAAAAAATATACATGCCAAAATGTCCAAAATAGCCGTAAAAATTTAAAAGCGCTGCTGCTTGACACATCTGTCATTTTTCTTTATACTGTTGCAAATGCATTCCGTATGAAACGGGCGCGCCACCCGACATATTCTGTCCGACACAACGTTTCCTGAGGGATGCCATACAAACGATACATCCATACTATTAGCAGATGACAAAATATGAGGAGGTCTTACTTATGATATGTCCTAACTGTGGTCAGCCTTACGAGGAGCACGAAACCATCTGTTCCCAATGCGGACAGCCTTTGAGCAATGCCTCTTACACTCCGGTAGACGCGAATTCCTCCAAAGAGGAAAAAAAGCCGCCTGTCAGGAGACGACGACGATATCGTAAGATAATGATATTTTTGCTGATTCTGATCCTGTTAGCCGCTATCGCGACAGCCGGATATCATTATTATATTTATCAGATAGAAAAGCAATGCCGGGCGGCAGTAGACGAGATTTTTACCATGGCGCAGGATATGGATTTTTCTGCCGTCGGCTCCTCCTACCTTCCTGAAATATTACAGAAGAATCCGAACATAAAAGAGCTGATTGAGGAGCAGCTTGAAAAGTCTCTGGAAGAAAATGATCTGAAATTGCTGCTGGATTATGCCGGTGTGGAGATGGATACTGATGAACTCTGCGATGAAATCATCCGCTCCGCCAGCTACGAGATCACCGATGTTCAGACCACTTATAATTCCTGCACGATCACGGTTCATACGGAAAACATTGATTATTCTTCTTTATTTTCCTCCCTCTCCGGTGAAGTGACAGAGGCGTTATCGGAGACGACTTCCTCCGAATCCATCTGGGAAAGCATTCGCGACGCCATATTCTCTCTCTTCTCCTCCCACGGCGGCGAGGAACAGGAAGACCATGAAGAAGAGGAAGAACAGGATATTCTGACAGATGTTTTACAACCTATTTATGAAGAAGCCAAAGAAAACGCATCTCGGACCACAACGGACGGAACGATCGTTTTTGGCATACAGGACAGGCAATGGACCCTTCTATCCATAGACGAAAACCTTTTCTACAGTTATTATGGCATCTCTCTGGATTACTGATTACGGCGATGCGAACACCGAATATCTAATCAGGCCTCGATGCGTCATGATTCCTGTCAGGCGAGTGCTTATCCAAAGCAACGCGTTTTTATTTTACGAGGGCGCAATTTCCTATAACATAAATTAAAAGTGGCGGCACATTCTTCCTCCAGGAATGTGCCGTCACTCTTTATTTATGTTGTGAACATTCTATAAGTAAAAGTGCTGCTTAAGCAATGCTCTCATTGTTCAGATATTTTTCAATGTGATCAATAGCCTCCTGTTCGTCATCGCCTGCGGCTGAAACGGTAATTTTTTCACCTGCAGGTAATCCTAATGTCATCATGCCCATGATACTTTTCGCATTGACTTTTTTGTTCTGCACTTCCACGTATACCTTACTCTCATACTGACTTGCCGTCTGGATGAACAAGGCTATTGTACTCGGATCGAGCCCCGTAGGAATTTTGATTTCCATCAATTTTGTGATCATATAAACCTCCTAGTCTGTAAAAAAATTATGCCTGTTAAGTATTTCCATGTTCTCTTATATTTTGAGCAATCTGGCTGATCTTCCTCAGCCTGTGATTGACACCTGACTTACCTACTGCAGGATGAAGCATCTCACCCAATTCCTTCAATGTGGCGTCCGGTTCTTCCAATCGAACGGCTGCAACTTCCTGCAATGACTCCGGCAGCTGATGCAGACCGACTGTACTTCTAATATATTCGATGTCTTCAATCTGCTTTCGCGCGGCCGATACTGTTTTATTAATATTAGCAGCTTCACAATTCACTCTGCGATTCACGGAATTGCGCACATCCTTGATGATGCGCACATTTTCAAACTGCATCATGGCAACATGTGCTTCCATGATATTAAGCGCGTCAGAAATCATGGAACCTTCCTTCAAATATACTACATAGTATTTTTTCCGAACCACGATTTTCGCTTCCAGACCAAAATAATTCATCAAATCTCTAAGCTGCTCGGCTCTGTCCCAATCCTGACCGGTGATTTCAAAATGATAATTCCTTTCCGGATCGGTAATCGAACCCGAAACCAGAAAGGCTCCACGCAGGAATGCTCTCCTGCAGCATGTTCTCTGTAAAATCGGATTATCGATCAGATAATCCTCCTCATCCATCTGTCCCAGATTATTCACCAATCCTGTTGTCTTGAGTACCAAAAGGACATCCGCCTGCTTGTCAATCGATATAGAATACATATGGTTTTTCTTAGACCCCTGATGTCTTGTCGTTATCACTTCCGGCTGAAAAGGGAAGATTTGTTTTAAAAGGGAATAAAACCGTTTGGCAACAGAAATGTTCTCCGTATGAAGTACGATAGAATATCCGCTCTCCCGCGAACAGCTCACCTTGCCGCCGTAATGGATGATCGCTGACAATTCCGCGACAGCGAAATGCAGCTCATGCTCCGTCAAACGAATTAATTCTTCCTTTACTTCCGAAGAAAACGACATGGTTTCACCTGCCTCCTCATTCATATTCCAACCCTGCATCAATCATCTATGATATCCCGGTCTTTCGTATCGGGCAAGGCAAAGCACACGCACATCGCAATGTTACATACCAGCATCTGCGAATCCCAACAACCGTACTTCCGGCTCCAGTTCAACTCCGAATCGTTCCTTCACCTTCCTGCGTACCTGCTGCATGAGGAATAACACTTCCTCTGCCGTGGCACCGCCGCGGTTAACCACAAAACCACTGTGTTTTTCAGAAACCTGCGCACCGCCAACGGTATAACCCTTCAATCCGGCATCCTGAATCAGCTTTCCTGCAAAATACCCTTGCGGTCTCTTAAAGGTACTTCCTGCGCTTGGGTATTCTAAAGGCTGTTTTTCCTTCCTCGCCTGCGCCAATTCATCCATTCTTATTTTTATCTGGCTTTTATCACCGGACGAAAGTCGAATGTGTGCCGCCAGCACAACATAATTCCTCTCAAAAATGACACTGTGCCGGTAGGATAACTCCAACTCATCCACAGAGAGTGTCTTTATCTCGCCGTCTGGCGTCAAAACCTCTGCATCCACAAGGATATCCTTCATCTCGCCGCCGTAAGCTCCGGCGTTCATGCAGACTGCGCCGCCAAGAGACCCGGGAATCCCCGCCGCGAACTCCATGCCTGTCAGTCCGTATTCCAGAGCCGTCCTCGCGACATTGCCAAGCATAGCGCCTGCCTGGGCATAAATCATATCACCTTCCACGGAAATATCCCGAAGGTTTCCTCCCATATGTAGAATCATCCCACGAAAGCCTTCGTCTGATACGAGTAAATTACTTCCATTCCCCATCACAAAAAAGGGAACTTTTTTGTCACGAGCCATGGAAAGTACCTGCCAAACTTCATCGATTGTCGCCGGCTGAACAAATATGTCTGCCGGGCCTCCAATCCTGAAACTGGTATGTCTGTTCATCGGTTCCTGTTCCAAAATAGTTCCTTCTGGGAGCTGTTGTTTCATATTCTGATAAAATTCCTGTATCATAGTGATCTCCGTTCTACTGTCCTGATACGTAAAATCCAAGCAAGTCCAAGAGAGGACAACGGTCTGATAATAATTATTTTAATCGAAAGGTTACGTTTTTACACGGCCAGATGACATAATTATACATCGCATTGAAAGATGAATACATACTTTTATACCATAATGTAGTCATGTCATTATCATACTCTAAAATAATGATAAGTACAATGTTGAAAAAATACAAAAAAAAGCAGTCTTCGTGACTACCTTTATGTAAAATGCTAACAATAACCTACGATATGATAAGCTTCGCGCACCCGTAAATACCAGCATCGTTTCCCAGAGTCGCGAGGGTGATACGTGTATTTTTTTGTTTTCCAAACACAAATCCGTCAAAATAATCCTTGACCTTATCTGTAATAATATTTCCTGCCTTGGAAACGCCGCCGCCGATCACGATCACTTCCGGATCCGTCACACAGGAAATATAGGATAATGCTCTGGCAAGATCCTCTGTGAAGCGTTCGAGAATCTTTCCTGCAAATGCGTCCCCAAACTTCGCCGCATCAAGAACATCCTTTGCCGTGATACAGTCTGTCTTTCTTAACACGCTATCTTCTTCTGATTCTGCCAGGACTTTTTTGGTTACACGAACGATACCGGAAGCAGAAGCATATTGTTCCAGACATCCCTTTTTCCCACAATTACAGTACTCCGTTTCGTGTGGATTAATTAAAATATGTCCGATTTCTCCCCCGTAGCCATGAGCGCCGGAAACGATTTTCCCGCCGACGATAATCCCGCCGCCAACACCGGTTCCCAACGTGATCATCACCACATCGTCATACCCTTTTCCGCCGCCTTGCCAGGTCTCGCCCAAAGCTGCCACATTGGCATCATTGGCAATCGCTGCCGGCAGCCCCAGAGCAGCCTCCATCTCTTCTTTTACCTGTTTCTCGCCCCATCCAAGGTTGACACACATATCAACAGAGCCATCCTTGCGTACCGGTCCCGGAACGCCCACACCGATACCGATGAAATCCTCCAGGCCAAGATTCATTTCATGCATCTTATGACGACAGGAAGCCGCCACATCATCAAGGATGCTGTGTTCCTCTTCCACGACAGTTGGTATCTCCCATTTATTCAAAAGCTCTCCCTTTACAGTAAACATACCAAGCTTTACCGTGGTTCCACCGATATCCGCACCAAACGCATATTTTTTCATCTGCTGTTTCCTCCCTGTGTTTTTTCATTTTTATACAACCAATCGTACAGGTGTCAACCAATGGCAAGCTTCTTCACTCCACCCTGGTTTCTTTTTTGAAGTCCCCCTATTTTTCCATATTTCTCAGATTGCCGGTCACGCGATTATATAATTCCTGTGCCGCATTATACCCCATCTTTTTCGCGCGGAAGTTCGCCGCTGCCGATTCCACGATCACTGCAAGATTTCTGCCCGGACGAATCGGAATAGAATAACAAACCACCTTGCTGCCAAGGAACTCGATATATTCTTCATCCAAACCCAGGCGATCATAATTCGCCTCCTTATTCCAGTCTTCCAGACGGATGACCATATCAATGGTCTGATTCAGCATGACGCTCTCCACACCGAACAAGCTCTTGACATCCACGATGCCGATACCGCGAAGTTCTATAAAATGTCTCGTGATGTCCGGTGAGGTTCCGATCAGACTGTCCGAACTGACCTTGCGAATCTCTACTACATCATCGGATACCAGACGATGCCCTCGCCGGATCAGTTCCAAAGCAGCCTCACTCTTACCAATCCCGCTCTCACCCATGATCAGAACGCCCTCGCCATATACATCTACCAGAACGCCATGAATGGAAATGCGCGGCGCCAACTGCTCGCCGAGCCATCGCACGGTTTCCGCGATGAAATCCGAAGTCGTAAGGGGCGTCACAAGAATTGGCACTCCCTTTTTTTCCGCCATATCCAGCATATTATCCGGCGGTTCGATTCCTCTGCAAAAAGTAATACATGGTATCTTGCTGTCAAATATCTTCTCATAGACCGGATTCATCTGTTTCTCGGTAAACTGATGTATATAGGCATTCTCCACGTTCCCGATTACCTGAATACGCTCGGAATCAAAATGTTCAAAAAAGCCTGCCAGCTGCAGGGCGATTCGATTCACCCCTGACTGGCTGACATTAATGCTGTCCGTATCAATATCCGGCAGCAGATTTTTTAATTCCATTTTTTTAATAATCTCTGTCAACGTTACTTTATACATACTTTGCTCCTTTCGTGAATGCTCTGGATGATATATATCTTATAGTATACGTCCTCTGTCAGGTTTTATCCCTTTCCAGTCATATTCCAAGGTGATACCCCTGCTTCTTTCACATTCACCTCATACTCTCCCTCTTTTAAACGTATTTCGAAAGGAAATCTATAAAATCGCTTCGCAATCGCCTTACTATAATAATATCACATATAATTATTTTTTAACAGTCTCTGCATCATGAAAAAACAAAAAAATCTCATTGGCAACTCTTTCGGTAATGCCGTCCACTTCCATCAGTTCCTCTATCGATGCCTGCCGAATCTTCTCAATATCCTTAAAATAACGCATCAATGCCTTTCGTCTGGCCGGACCGATTCCTTTAATGTCATCCAGCACCGAATGCACCTGTCCTTTGCTCCGAAGGCTTTTATGGTATTCGATGGCAAATCGATGAGCTTCATCCTGCAGTCTGGTGATCATGCGGAATGCTTCAGAATTTTTCGGAAAATCAATCGCTTCATTATTATAATAAAGTCCCCTAGTTCGATGGGAATCATCTTTTACCATGCCACAGACCGGGATATCCAGATGCAGATTTTCCAAAACCCGCATCGCCACATTGACCTGTCCCTTCCCGCCATCCATCATCAGGATATCCGGAAACCGAGTGAAGCTCCCCAACGCCGGATCCAGTCCTTTTTCGGTTCTCTCCTCCTTTTCCCGAATCCCATGGGAGAATCTCCGTTCCAAAGCTTCTTCCATACAGCGATAGTCATCAGGGCCGGCAACCGTACGGATCTTAAATCTGCGATAATCGCTCCGTCTCGCTTTTCCTTTTTCGAAAACGACCATGGAGGCAACATTTTCGTACCCGTTCGTATTGGAGATGTCGAAGGCTTCCATCCGATTCAGATTACGG
>JAJQDO010000273.1 GCA_021202175.1 Clostridiales bacterium
ATAATTATTCAACTATAAAATGCAGTTCAAAAAGGTAGTTTAGACACCCAAATCATGATTTTGATTCTGATAAAATCAGGCAGGGACGTCCGTCTCAAGGGCAATCCCTGCCTGTCATACACTGTTATATATATTCTACTGTTATATATGTTATCCTGGCAAACGACCGATATTGTTTGCGATCGCGCCAATCACGGACCGCGTTAGCGGCCGTTCTTACAGCACAACTTTTTCCAGTTTCCAGATATCCCGCACATATTCTTCAATCGTACGATCAGAGGAGAACTTGCCGCAGTTCGCCGTCTGCAGCATCGCCATGCGCGCCCAGGCTCTCTCATCGCGATAGGCCGCGTCCACTCTCTTCTGCGCTTCCTTATAGGAATCGAAATCGCGAAGAATAAAGTACATGTCTTTATACATCAACGCGTCATACAGCGGACGGAAAAGCTCTGGATTCTGTGGAGAATAATAACCATTGATCAGCTGCGTCATCACCTTGCGGACATCCTCTTTATTATTATAAATGTCTGCAGGATAGTAATTATGATTTCTCTCATACTCCATGACCTCATCGGCAGACATACCGAAGATGAAGGCATTCTCCTGGCCGACTTCTTCCACAATCTCCACGTTCGCGCCGTCCATAGTTCCGATGGTGACCGCGCCGTTTAACATGAACTTCATGTTACCGGTTCCAGATGCCTCCTTGGAAGCGGTGGAAATCTGTTCGCTCAGATCCGCTGCCGCGAAGATCAGCTCTGCATTCGATACGCGGTAATCCTCAATAAATACCACCTTAATCTTTCCGTTGATAAACGGATCATTGTTGATCTTATCCGCAACGGAATTAATCAGCTTGATCGTCAGCTTCGCCGTATGATAGCCAGCCGCCGCCTTCGCGCCGAAAATAAAAGTGTGGGGCATGATATCTCTGTCCGGGTGCTCCTTGATGTCATTGTAAAGATACATCACATGTAAGATGTTCAAAAGCTGACGCTTGTATTCGTGCAGTCTCTTCACCTGACAGTCATACATGGAGCGCGGATCCACGTCGATACCATTATGTTTCTTAATATATTCCGCAAGGCGAACCTTGTTCTGATGCTTAATGTTCATGAATTCCTGCTGGCTTCTCTCGTCATCCACAAAGACATTCAGCCTGCTGATGTGGGACAGATTTGTGATCCAATCGTCACCGATCTTATCCGTCACCCAGTCAGCGAGCAGCTGATTACCATGAAGCAGGAATCTCCTCTGCGTTATGCCGTTGGTCTTGTTGTTAAATTTCCACGGTGTCATCTCGTAGAAATCTTTCAGCTCACGTTTTTCAAGAATCTCTGTATGCAGGCGAGCCACACCGTTCACCGAAAAGCTTCCGGCGATGGCCAGATGCGCCATCCTCACCTGTCCGTCATAAAGAATCGCCATGCTGCGAACCTTATCCTGGTTGCCAGGATAAGCATTGTGAATATCGATGACGAAACGGCGGTTAATCTCCTCGATAATCTGATAAACGCGAGGAAGCAGTCTGGAGAACAGCTCGATCGGCCATTTTTCCAGCGCCTCTGCCATGATGGTATGATTTGTGTAAGCACAGGTCTTGGTGGCGATATCCCATGCCTCATCCCATTCAAGTCCTTCCTCATCCACAAGGATACGCATCAGCTCCGCTACCGCAACCGTCGGATGGGTATCGTTTAACTGGAAGACAACCTTCTCATGGAAACGGCGGATGTCGTCATGGCTCTCTTTATATTTCTGCACTGCTCTCTGCACGGATGCGGAGATAAAGAAATACTGCTGTTTTAAACGAAGCTCTTTTCCAGCCATATGGTTATCATTCGGATAAAGGACTTCACAAAGGGTTCTTGCCAGATTCTCCTGTTCTACCGCCTTCTGATATTCCCCTTTGTCAAAGGAATCCAGATTAAAGGTGTTGATGGCTTCCGCATCCCAGATACGAAGGGTATTGACGATATGATTGCCATATCCTACAATCGGCATATCGTAAGGTACCGCACGTACGCTCTGATAATTCTTCTGCACATAATGCGCCTTCCCGTTCGGCCCGCATTCCACGTCAACATATCCGCCGAATTTCACTTCTGCGGTATATTCATCCCGTTTAATCTCAAACGGATTGCCATTTCTCAGCCAGTCGTCCGGCGTCTCAATCTGATAACCATCCTCAATCTTCTGCTTGAACATACCGTAATGATAGCGGATGCCACAGCCATAAGCCGGATAACCCAGCGTTGCCAGAGAATCCAGGAAACAGGCTGCCAGACGTCCCAGGCCACCATTGCCGAGAGCAGCATCCGGCTCCTGGTCCTCAATCACATTCAGATCCAGGCCCATCTCTTCCAGAGCCTTGCGGACCCCGTCATAACAGGTAAGGTTGATCATGTTATTACCCAGGGCTCTTCCCATAAGGAATTCCATGGACATATAATAAACCATCTTCTTATCCTGCGCCTCATACTGCTTGTGCGTCTCAATCCAGTTATCAATAATCTCATCTTTGATGGAATAAGCTACAGCCTGATAAATCTGCTGGGGCGTCGCATCCTCCAGATTGTGACGAAACAGAATACGGGTATTCGCTTCTACTTCTTTTTTGAACTGCTTTTTGTTAAAGGTTGTCTTTTTAAGCACTGGTCAAATCCTCCTAATCATAATTTTTCTACGCTGATCGTCACTGTTTCTCCATTGATATTCCATTCCTTCGCGTATCCCTTTTCCTCACCGAACAGAATATCTTCTGCCAATACATCGTGTTTGATCAGGTCTGCATTGCCCTCCATGACAGACTGAATCTTCTCGTTGCCATGTTCGCAGACCAGAATGTGATCAGTTACTTCAAAACCGGCTTCCTTCCGCATGGTCTGAATCTTACTGATGATCTCCCTTACAAATCCTTCTTCAATCAGTTCCGGCGTCAGATTCGTATCCAGCACGACAGTAACCCCATGATCCTCCTGGGATACAAATCCTTCTTTTTGCGTCGTTGTAATGAGCAGTTCTTCCGAAACCAGGTCAATTTTACCATCATTCAGTGTAATTGTCAAAACTCCTTCGGCATCTAACTGCTTTTTCGCGGCATTTCCATCAATATTTACCAAAGCTTTACTGATCTGACCCAGTTTCTTTCCATATTTCGATCCGAGAATCCGCAGCTGCGGCTTGAAGGTATAGCCGGTAAAATCTGCCACATCCGCGCGGAACTCTACTTTTTTCACATTGAGTTCCTCCTCGATGATCTGCCGATAGAAATCATTAAGCTCACTGTCGGCTTTGACAAACATCTGGGCGATCGGCTGACGATTCTTGATACCGGAAGCATTTCTTGCCGCCCGTCCTAAGACCACAATCTCCAGAACCTCCTCCATATACTTTTCCAGTTCTGTATCAATCATTTCCTCTTCCACCGCCGGGAAATCACAGAGATGAATGCTCATCGGCGCATCCTGGTCAACCGTGCGGACAAGATTCTGATAAATATCCTCGGTCATAAAGGGAATCATCGGCGCAGCGGCCTTGGCGATCGTCACCAGTGCCGTATAAAGCGTCATATAAGCATTAATCTTATCCTGTTCCATCCCTTTGGCCCAGAAGCGGCTGCGGGAGCGGCGCACATACCAGTTGCTCATATCATCGACAAAATTCTGCAGAGCCTTTGTCGTTTCAGGGATTTTATAATGTTTCAGGCTTTCATCTACCGTCTTTACCGTAGAGTACAGTCTTGATAACAACCACTTGTCCATCACGGACAATTTATCATATTCCAGCTGGTATTTTGTCGAATCGAAGGAATCGATATCCGCATACAGTACAAAAAATGCATACGTGTTCCACAAGGTTCCCATGAACTTGCGCTGCCCCTCGGTCACCGCGTCCGCGTGGAAACGGTTCGGCAGCCACGGCGCACTGTTAGAATAGAAGTACCAGCGGATAGCATCGGCGCCATGCTGCTCCAGCGCTTCAAACGGATCAACCGCATTTCCTTTACTCTTGCTCATCTTCTGTCCGTTTTCATCCTGTACATGCCCAAGCACGATCACGTTTTCATAAGGCGCCTTGTTAAACAGCAGCGTCGATTCGGCCAGCAATGAATAAAACCATCCGCGGGTCTGGTCCACCGCCTCAGAGATGAACTGCGCAGGGAACTGTTCTTCGAATACCTCTTTATTTTCAAACGGATAATGATGCTGCGCAAAAGGCATCGCTCCGGAGTCAAACCAGCAGTCGATAACCTCCGGCACACGGTGCATGGTCTTGCCGCAATCCGGGCAGGTAAAGGTGATCTCATCAATATACGGACGATGAAGCTCTATCGTTCTTGCGGCCGGATTGCCGCTTCTCTCTTCCAGTTCCTCCCGGCTGCCGATGGATTCCATATGGCCGCATCCTTCGCATTCCCATACATTTAACGGAGTACCCCAATACCGGTTACGGGAAACACCCCAGTCCTGAATATTTTTCAGCCAGTCGCCAAAACGTCCCTTGCCGATGGATTCCGGAATCCAGTTGATCGTATCATTATTGCGAATCAGGTCATCCTTCACCGCCGTCATCTTGATGAACCAGGACTCTCTCGCATAGTAAATCAGCGGAGTGTCGCATCGCCAGCAGAAGGGATAATCATGCTCGAACTTCGGCGCGTCAAAAAGCAGTCCCTGTTTATCCAGGTCGACCAGGATCTTCGGATCGGCATCCTTTACAAAGACGCCGGCATATTCCGTCTCTTCCGTCATCTCGCCCTTGCTGTTTACAAACTGCACAAAAGGAAGATCATATTTTTTTCCGACCTTGGAGTCATCCTCACCAAATGCCGGCGCAATGTGTACGATGCCGGTACCATCGGACATGGTAACATAGTCATCACAGGTAACATAGTGCGATTTTTTATGCTGCTTCTTTGCCGCCTCGCCTGCTGCCGCAAAAAGCGGGACATATTCTTTATATTCCAGGTCTGTCCCTTTCATGGTCTCCAATACTTCATAAGCCGGAGCATCCTCTGCAGCCAGCTTTCCAAGAACCTGGTCAAGCAGAGCCTCTGCCATATAGTAGGTGTATCCGTCCGCCGCTTTCACCTTGCTGTAGCTTTCCTCCGGATTCACACAGAGCGCCACATTGGAAGGCAAAGTCCAAGGCGTCGTCGTCCATGCCAGGAAATACGCGTCCTCGCCCACTACCTTAAAGCGAACTACTGCGGAGCGCTCTTTGACCAGCTTATATCCCTGCGCCACCTCATGAGAAGACAAAGGCGTCCCGCAGCGCGGACAATAGGGCACGATCTTGAAACCTTTATAGAGAAGGCCTTTATCCCAGATGGTCTTTAACGCCCACCATTCCGACTCGATAAAATCATCGTGATAAGTTACATAAGGATTATCCATATCCGCCCAGAAGCCGACGGTTCCGGAGAAATCTTCCCACATGCCTTTATATTTCCAGACCGATTCCTTACATTTTGAAATGAAAGGATCCAGTCCATATTCCTCAATCTGTTCCTTACCGTCCAGACCCAGTTCTCTCTCCACTTCCAGTTCTACCGGCAGTCCATGGGTATCCCAGCCGGCCTTTCTCGGCACCATATACCCTTTCATCGTTCTGTAACGGGGAATCATATCCTTGATGACACGAGTCAGAACGTGTCCGATATGAGGCTTTCCGTTCGCAGTTGGCGGTCCGTCATAAAAAGTGTAGACCGGGCTTCCTTCTCTTTGTTCCATACTCTTCTTAAAAATGTCATTGTCTTTCCAGAACTTTGCCGTTTCTTTTTCTCTGTCCACAAAGTTCAGATTTGTCGAAACTTTCTTATACATGTTTTCCCTCCAGTAAACTCTCGTGCCTGCCACCACAGGCACAACTTCCCTAAAAAAAGCTTCCACCCGTAACAGGATGAAAGCCCAGACATTCATTATACCACCTTTACATACCAACATATGTCTCTCGGATAACGGTGAGATGCCGTCACCGCTTACTGACAATCACCGGCCTGATCCGTACCGGTTCTGCAATACAGTATACTGACACATCCATCCTCATCTGTTCGCAGCGATAGCTAAATGTGTCAGCACACTCCTGTTTCAGCAGTGCAACTCGGGAGTGATGTTCAGATATCCTCTACTGGCAACGGGTTCCCACTGTCTCCGTCTCACTGGGGTTCTTCAAAGATTCTTACTGTCTCCGTCCACGTTTTTGACAACAACCATGATATACGAAAGGTCCGAAAATGTCAATGAAAAGTTACGGTTCGAATATCAGATTTCTGTGGCATTCTCGATAATAATATGTTAGAATATCTGTTAATCATTGTGCAAATGGCTCGCAACCTTTGCGCAAAGACACAATTTAAGAAAGAATTCGGGGATTTTTTCTTAAAAATATACGGAAAGGAGTCCATATGATTAAAAAATTCATTGTATCTTTTCTTTGCATTGTATGTATCGCCGGTTTTGTCTGTGCCGGTTTTTCTTTCCTTTATTTCAGTATTCCCAGCCGCACGGCGATGAACTCCATCAGCCTGCCATCTACCGTTATGGATGCGGAACAGACCGAGAGTGCTTCAACAGAGGAAGAAGATGAGAATGAAAATATCTATGTCGCCGATGTATATCAATCCCTGACGCTCCGGGAAAGTGCCAGCAGCGATTCCAGTGAAATCGCCAGCCTCGTTCCGATGACGCATCTTGAGGTGATCGAATTCATTGATGGCACAGATTATGCATATGTAGAGGTATTGACCGGCGATTATGAGGGTTACAAAGGATATGTGAACAGTGGATATATCACCCATCTGGGTGATGCAACAATTCGTATTGGAGAAGAGGAGTAGCAATATGATTTCCAATAACTTGACCATGATGACAGATTTATATGAGCTGACCATGATGCAGGGTTATTTTTTTAATGGCAACAATGATACCGTTGTCTTCGATATGTTCTATCGAACGAATCCCAGTGGCAGCTCTTATGCCATCACCTGCGGTCTTGATCAACTTATCGACTACATTAAAAATCTGACGTTTTCCTACGACAACATCGATTATCTGCGCAGTCTCCATATTTTTAAAGAAGAATTTCTGTCTTATCTGGCAGGATTCCATTTCAGCGGAGACATCTATGCCATACCAGAAGGTTCTGTCGTATTTCCGAAAGAGCCCCTCGTAAAAGTCATCGCTCCGATCATGGAGGCACAGTTGGTCGAGACCACCATCTTAAACATTATCAATCATCAGAGTCTGATTGCCACCAAAGCATCCCGCGTGGATTACGCGGCGGGCGGCGGCGTCATGGAGTTCGGTCTGCGGAGGGCCCAGGGACCCGATGCCGGCACCCTCGGCGCCAGAGCAGCCGTGATTGGCGGCTGCGTCGGCACCTCCAACGTTCTGGCCGGAGAACAATTTGGCATTCCGGTTTCGGGAACCCATGCCCACGCCTGGATCATGAGCTTTCCAGATGAATACACCGCTTTTCGTACTTACGCGGACATGTATCCGGATGCCTGTATCCTTCTGGTCGATACGTACGATACTTTAAAATCCGGGGTTCCGAATGCCATCCGTGTATTCCAGGAGATGCGCGATAAGGGCATCCACCCTAAGCTGTACGGCATCCGCTTAGACAGCGGCGACCTGGCCTATCTTTCCAAGAATGCCAGAAAGATGCTCGACGACGCCGGTTTCACCCGTGCCGTCATCTCCGCATCCAGCGACCTGGACGAATATCTGATCAACAGTCTGCGCAACCAGGGCGCGGCCATCACCTCCTGGGGCGTGGGGACAAACCTCATCACCTCCTCGGATAATCCGGCGTTCGGCGGCGTATACAAGCTAGCCGCCATCAAAAAACCAGAGGAAGAAGACTTTACGGCCAAAATCAAGATTTCCGAGAATCCGGAAAAGATTACGAATCCGGGCAACAAGACCATCTATCGTATCTATGACAATAAGATGGAGAAAATCAAGGCTGACCTTATCTGCCTTGTCGGCGAGTCCTATGACACGAATCAGGACCTCAAGATATTTGACCCGATCTCCACCTGGAAGAAATCAACGATTCCCGGAGGCACTTACCACATGCGAGAGATGCTCGTGCCGGTTTTCATCAATGGTCAGTGCGTCTACGAATCTCCGGATACCATGAGCATTAAGGCTTACTGCAAAAAAGAGCTGAACACTCTTTGGGACGAGAACCGAAGATTGATGAATCCTCAGACCGTATATGTCGATCTGTCCCAGCCTCTGTTCGATCTGAAGCGCTCCCTGCTCGAGAGCAAAAATAAATAACCTGTCTGATGGAAATGGCGCCAAAACCGTTCCCAATATTCCAGACTAATAGAAGAAGCTTCGCTTTCGCGCTCTCTTCTTTTAAACGAAAAAAGGATGGCCAAAGGCCATCCTTTTTTGGAGAAGGTATTTTTGTTACTTATTGGGTGTAGCAAAAACTATATAATGTATTGGGAGAGTTACGAGTATTATAATAGCAGAACCTTCCGCTTAAGTGTGCACAAAAATTAACATTTTTCAAAAAAAATTTTGTGCATCATCGATGCCTTTTGACGCATAATTGTAAAAATATCCGATTTTTTTCGGAATCCGACAAGCTTTTATGGGATTTTGTCGAATTTCGTCTTTTTCTGTATGCGTTTCAGGCTCAAATATCCGCCGTCTCTTGTTCAAGTTTTGACAAACTTTACACATACTTTATATGTTCTTTACAATACATATTTATGCTTCTATCGCGCGATGCTCGAAAAGTGCCTCAAACTCGTCCCGATTGATCCTTTCCTTTTCCAGAAGAAGATTCGCGCAGGCGTGAAGGACATCCACATATTCCAGAAGAATCTTTTTGGCATCGGCATAACACTCGTCCACGATCTGTTTTACCTCCCTATCAATCTGTCTGGCCACATCCTCACTGAAAGTACGGGCATGTCCCAGATCCCTTCCGAGAAATACTTCATCACTGTTTTCTTCATAATTGAGAAACCCGAGGTTTTCTGACATACCATACTGGGTGACCATCGCTCTCGCCGTCGAAGTGACGCTCTTGATATCCTGAGAGGCGCCCGTAGTGATATCGTCAAATATCAGCTCCTCGGCAATCCTTCCGCCCATGCCTGCCTTGATATCCTGGAGCATCTTGCTTTTTGTATTAAACACATTATCCTGTTCCGGCAAAGGCATGGTGTAGCCGGCCGCACCAACTCCCGTAGGAATGATCGAGACCGTATAGACCGGACCCACATCCGGCAGGACATGGAAAAGAATCGCATGGCCGGATTCATGATACGCGGTAATCTTCCTCTCATAATCCGGAACAACACGACTTTTCTTCTCTGTTCCGATTCCCACCTTGATAAACGCCTTCTTTACATCTTCCATCTTGATAAAACGTCGGTTTTCTCTTGCAGCCAGAATCGCCGCCTCATTCATCAGGTTTTCCAGATCCGCACCGACAAATCCCGGCGTCGTCCTGGCGATCTGATGAAGGTCTACGTCCTGTCCCAAAGGTTTCCCCTGCACATGGACCTTTAATATCTCTTCCCGACCCTTCACATCCGGCCGGCCGACAGCAACCTTGCGGTCAAATCGTCCTGGACGAAGAATCGCGGGATCGAGGATATCCACACGGTTGGTCGCCGCCATGACGATGATGCCTTCATTCACGCCAAAGCCATCCATCTCCACCAGGAGCTGATTGAGAGTCTGCTCTCTTTCATCATGACCGCCGCCAAGACCGGTTCCTCTTCTCCTGGCCACCGCGTCAATCTCATCGATGAAAATAATACACGGTGAATTCTTCTTTGCATCCTCAAACAGATCCCGGACCCTGGAAGCGCCGACTCCGACAAACATTTCCACAAAGTCCGAACCGGAGATGCTGAAAAACGGAACGTCCGCCTCACCGGCCACCGCCTTGGCAAGGAGCGTCTTGCCGGTTCCGGGAGGGCCTACCAGCAGCACTCCTTTGGGGATTCTGGCGCCCACATCGATAAACTTGCCCGGACTTTTCAGAAAATCAACGATCTCTTTCAGTTCTTCTTTTTCTTCATGGAGACCGGCTACCTGGTCAAAACGTACATTCTGCACGTTCGGATCTTGCATTTTCGCGCGGCTCTTGCCGAAATTCATCATCCTCCCACAGCTGCTGCCACCAGAAGCCCAGCCCATCATCATGAACATAAACACCATCATCACGACAAGAAGGACGACATAAGGAAGAACGCCTGTCAACACACCGCTGGTACGGTTTATATTCGATACCACGTAAGACACTTCGTAATCCTGGACATCAGAGATCACCTCATTCACATCCGTCACATAGAGAGATCCTTCCGTATCATCCCCGAAGAGGATACGGATGCTTCCCGTCGGGACCTCTTCGTTTTGGGTGATCTCTATAGAGGTAATGTTCCCTGCTTCAAGATCATCCTCAAACTGATCATATGTGTATACATCTTCGTCTGTGACCATTCCTCTTTGCATATAATAACTGGCAAAGGAATAAATCAACAGAAGCACAACAAAAAACACTAAAACATTTCTATAGTTTCTACTCAATGATTTCTCCTTTCCTGACCGGCGTCTCTCCATGTTCCTGTCCCGACATTCTGCCCATTTCTTCTGTCTCTGCGGGATATTCGTCAGCGGATACTGTCTCAGAGAGATCCGGCCTCACGACTCCAATATATGGAAGATTCCTGTATTTTTGCGCATAATCCAGTCCATAGCCAACGACAAATTCATCGGGAATATCAAAACCCAGATAATCGATCTGCACTTCGGCCACTCTGCGATCCGGCTTATTTAACAGGGTACACAGACGGACACTCGCCGGCTTCCTCTGTTTCAAAACAGGAATCAGGTAATGCAGCGTCTGCCCGGAGTCGATAATGTCCTCGACAATGAGAACCTCTCTTCCTTCCATAGAATCATCCAGATCCTTTTTGATCCGCACGATCCCGGAACTTTTCGTCGCATACCCATAACTAGAAACCTGCATAAAATCAATGGTGACCGGCACGTGAATCCTTTTTGCCAGTTCACAGGCAAAAAAAACGCCACCCTTTAAAATACAGATCATATGAATCTGTTTTCCCTCATAATCCGCGCTGATGCGCTCTCCCAGTTCTTTTATCCTGGCATTTACCGTTTCTTCCGATATGAGTACTTCAATCCTATCTGCCATCGCATCTCCTCCATTTTATCTTTTATGCTGCAAATGCTCTGACGAAGCGACAAATCACAGGCCCTCATATTCTTCGACCACAAGCATCCGCTTTGTATCCGGTCGAATCTTACAGCCTTCGCTGATCCTGCCGCCAACGATCCAGAGCACATGGGACTCTTCCGCAAGGACAATCATCTCATCCCTTTTTGCGGAAGGAATCTTTTCATCAATAAAATAACGCCGCAAGGACTTGCGTCTTCCCTCCTTGTCCAAAATAAAATAGTCACCGGGTCTCCGATGTCTCAAACAAAGAGTACTGTTTATTCTATCACAATCAAAGTACTTCACACAATCATTTTTTTCGATGTCGCCACCATGGTAATCTTCCAGACAGAAACGGAAAGATTTTCCAGCGAATTTCGTCTCAAAGTATCGTTTTCTGTAAATATCTTCCATGTCCACCAGGATCGTATCTCTTTGTTGACTCGCGGCATTTGCCTGCTTATCTTTAAGAAAAGCCCCCCGGGTGAGCAATCGCAGATTCCCATTCCCTCGTTCCGCCACCAGTCCATAGGGAAGTTCCTGATATTTTCCTTCTTCTCCGGACGCAAGATGCAGCATCTGTTCCACGTGGACAGCGGAGATATCTTTCCGGCTTCCCGCCATGTCAGTCAGCATCCTTCCGGCAACTTCCCGGCGCTCCACGGGATGCAGGCGAAGAAACGCGTCTGCGGAAATAGAACACTCGCGCTTTTCCGAAAAATGCACATTTTTTTGATATAGTTCATCAAAATGTGGGGCAAGATACTCGTTCAGTTCCATCATCTGTTCCGCAAGTCTCCCCATGTGTTCTACGGCTCTGTCATTAATTTTGGTAAGCTCCGGCAAAACGTGCAGCCGAATCCGGTTTCTGCTGTAACCCGTTTCTTCATTCGTACTGTCCTCCACATAATCCTGATTTAAATCACGGAGCAGCTGATTAATCATTTTCTTATCGAGACAGAGCAATGGGCGGATAATCTTACCGCTTACCGGAGGAATCCCCGTCAAGCCCCGGATTCCTGTCCCCCTGGCCATACGAAATAACATGGTTTCCGCCACATCATTTTTGTGATGGGCCACCGCGATCTTATTACATTGCCAGTAAGCGGCCGCTTCCTCAAAACAGGCATAGCGTATCGCCCGTCCCGCTTCTTCTTCAGAGCAGTGACGTTTTCTGCTCTCTTCCCTCACATTCTTGCGAAACGTCCATAAGGGAACCGACCATTTCCCGCAGAGTCCTTCCACAAATCGCTGATCTCTCTCCGCCTCCTCGCCCCGAAGCATATGATTCACATGAACCGCGTAAAGTTTCAGGGATTTTTGTTTTTGTACATACAAAAAATACCGCAAAAGGCAGACGGAATCCCCTCCACCGGACAATCCGATAACAATGGAATCTCCCTCCTCGATCATGCGATGATTCGTCACATAGGTATTCACTTTTTGCCATATCATAAGATACTCTGCTGCCATCTCTCCCACTCCGCCGATGAGCGGCCTGCTCTTTCAAACTATCCGTATGTCACATATCTTTTAGACTGCCTGCCCCATCATATTTCATTTGACAGTTTAAACTGTCGTTTTCTTCCGCTCCCATACGGAAGCGACCAGAACGGTTCTGTCATCATCCTGACCGGCTTTCGGCACGGGAACGGCTTCCATTAATTGACAGGCAAAGGCTTGTGCATTTTTTGTTGTTATATTTTTATATAGGTTTCCATGTACACAGAAACGTCCGGCAGATTCTCAAAATCCAGCATCCCATCGGAAACCATAATCACCATATCCCCATCATACAACTTTTTATGATATATATCAAACGGTTGATTCACCATGGATCCCGGCGGCATACTCTTTGGAAGAATCCTTTCCACAGAGCTCTCATGACGGACAAAAGTCGCCGCGCCCCCTGCTTTCAGAATCTTTACCATGCCTGTCTGCATGGACAGGATGGCTGCATCCAACGTTGAATATCCCTGTTCCCGTCGCTGCAGCAAAATATTATGCAAAATCTGAAGAACAAATTCTTCGTGAATCCCAGCCTCTATCATGGATTCAAACACATCCATCAGCTTTTTGCTGTCACGAAAAGCCTGTTCCCCCACGCCCATTCCATCCGACAAAAGCATGAACGCACGCTGATATCTGCACTTTATAAAAGAGAATGTGTCCCCACAGATCTTTTCGCCGTTCTTACTGCGGCGACTGGAGCCAAACAAAATCTGAAAACAGCCGTCTTCCACAAAAGACAGCCGATTGGAACCTGAATGTAGCCGTCTTTCCATCAAGCTGCCCTGAAAAATTTTATGATACACGTTGGACAAACTTCCCGCAACATCCGATGGTTTTCCATGTCCGGTCAATGGCTGCACCGTCACATTGATACAGAGGGACCCTGCCTCATCCACATATTTTTGACCTTCCAGAAAATGGATTCCGCAGCGAAGCATGGCAAAAGAGAGCTTTCTTTTTTCCGTGCCTCGAATAAATTCTCCCTCTGACAACAGCCTGCGACACTCTTTTATGATAAGATACTGTGCCCGAAGCTGCCCGCGCAGAGCTTCTCCCATATACTCCATCTGTCTTTCCCAGCAATAGTTCTGATAAAGCATACGATACAGCCAGGATAATTCCTCGATAAACGGCTGATAGTACACACAATTCCTTCTGAAATCTTCCGACGCCATCCAACCGACAACTTTTGTCTCTTTGTTCGCCTTTTCCAATATCAGGGAAATCTCCGATAATGTCCGTTCCCTTTTCTCTCCATAGCAGTTTCTGTATTTAGGGCATTTACGACATACATCTTCCGTCACAGCAGTATATATGAATTCGGCTTCCTTTCCGGAAAGCACGTCTTTGCTCCCTTCCATCGGTTCGGAAAGTTTTAAAAGCTCCTTTGTCGATTCTTCAAAGGATTGCAGCTGATAAAGCATCTCCTCCGCCAGAGAATCTCTTCTTTTCCTCATGATCCACCCCCACCAGGCTAACGTCTTCGTGCCATATGATATAAGTGACAAAAGTACGATCTACAGGGTTCCAAACACCTGAATTCGGAAGCAAGCTTACGATTCATGTGCTTTCACTCCCTGTGTCGTCTCATCATATTATAAATAGTGAGAGACTGTTCTTCTGTCAAAACGTGTCATCTATCCCTGGAAAAGAAAAAAGGCCCTGACGGACCCAAAAAATAGCGGGAACTGAATTCGAACCAGCGACACCACGGGTATGAACCGTGTGCTCTAGCCAACTGAGCTATCCCGCCAAACTCAACAGCCAATATAGTATCACATGAAAAATTGAATGTCAACAATTTTTACGCGTTTTCCTCTCTAATATTTTTATGCGATATGCTTTGATTGTTCCGCTCTGAAACGTATGCTGCGATTTACGCTGATGCGCGAACGACGATCGCTGATTCTGAAAGAATGCTTCACTGTTCAAGATGATCGCTAATCAGACGAGTCTTCACCATCCGCGGTACCATCGGTGTCATCTGCATCCGTGCTCTTTGCATCCCCTGACGAATCTTCAGAGTCCACTTCCGTCGTACTTTCCTCACTGCTTCCATCGGATTGCTGCAGGGAATACTCATCCTCCCCGATCATCCCCAATCGTTCCCTCGCCATCTTCTCCTTAAACTCATCAGTGTCTATGCTGTCCTTCTCTTCTTCCAGTTCTTCATTCGTCTCTTCCAATTCCTGAATCTCTGAATTGAGCTCCTGAATCTCTTTCTCGTAGGACTCTGCCTTCTTCCTCTGCCTCTGGCAGCCGATTGCGATCACCACCAGAATAATCATGGAAAAAATAAGAATAATCACAGACTTTCTCGTAAAAAATCGTTTTTTAAACTGACGATTAAACTGCTTACTGTTCTTTTTCTTCTTTTTTTTCATCAATCTCACCTGTCATTTTCTGCTTTTTATTATTCTAGCGGTTCTGACCTTTTTTTTCAATGACTTTAAAGAAGAATTCACAATTAATTTCAAGGGAATGATGAATAAATGGAATATCCTTATGCACATCAGCAAGCCTTCCAACAAGAAGCCAAAAATTCTTTCTGTGAAATAGCTAAACAATAAAAAATAAAGCATCGTGCCGACAAATGTTCCGAGAAGCACATAAAATCGCACACTCCCTTGATTATAAATCTGGAACAGCAAAAATAATCCTCCTGCCGCAGTGAAACAGAAGATAACATCCTCCACATGTACCATTCGATTTTCATGGATCACTCGCTTTCGCACCGCTCGGAAAAAATCATACCATAAGCCGAGAACACCTCCATAAAGTAAGCTGACCAGAAAAAGGCAGGCCTGCCCGATAATAAGTTCTGACATATCAGCGGAATAACCTCCTGAAAATACTTCCTTTCTCCCCCTTTGTCACTTCACTATCAGAATAGATCAGGCTGTCAACAATCCCCTCTATCTCCACCTCCCCTTTCTCCACTGTCAGTTTGGTCACATGCAGGTCTTCTCCCTGTATCATCAGGATGCCCTGTTCCGTATCCAGCATAATCTCATTTAAATCAAATGAGATGACTTCCCGCACACCATGAATCATCCCGTTACTTCTATTGAACAATGATATCTTGTGGCTCTTCATGCTTCTTTCTTCCATAAAAACCTCATCGTTGGGGTGCCCTTCATGGCGCCCCGGATTCTTTCTTTTTTTCAAGTTTATGCAAGCCTCAAAACTAACATGCTTCGTGTTATAAAGATTTGAAGATATAGCCTTGACAAATACACCATAAACCGTTATAACTATGAAAGTAGCTAAATATGACTGCTTCGCATTTATTATAATGCATAAGCATTTTACGCGGGTTTTACAATCATTTTCATCCGGATTTTCTTTTTATATCGTGTTGTATCACGGATGATATATTAAAGGATGCATTACCGGATAGGTTTGTTTTCAGGAGGAGTTATTATGAATAAAACAGAATTAGTCGCAGCGATCGCTGACAAGACCCAATTGACCAAAAAAGATGCGGATAGCGCATTAAAAGCATTTATCGACATCGTAGGCGATGAGCTCAGCAAGGGAGAAAAGGTGCAGCTTGCCGGATTCGGTACCTTCGAAGTCGCGGCAAGAGCCGAGAGAGAAGGCATTAATCCCAGAACAAAAGAGACCATCACCATCCCGGCTTCCAAATCTCCCAAGTTCAAAGCGATGAAAGCCTTAAAGGAGAAAGTGAATAACTAATATATGAGACTGGATAAATTTCTGAAGGTTTCCCGATTGATCAAACGCCGCACGGTGGCGAACGAAGCCTGCGATGCAGGCCGAGTCCTGGTAAACAACAAGGTCGCCAAAGCCAGCCTTAATGTAAAAAGTGGCGATATACTGGAGATCCAATTTGGAAACAGAAGCGTGAAGGTTGAGATCCTTGACGTAAAAGACACCGCAAAAAAAGAGGAAGCGAAGGAGTTATTTCGATATATTTAACCAATATGATATTGGATCACTACAGATGATTACAAAAGAAGAGCATCCGCGACATGGCTCAGTACAGTCATAAGGCGGATGCTCTTTTTATGAAAAGAGCATCCGCCAAAAGTCATATCTGCTGTAGGCTGTATGATACAAGTGACAAAAGACCAGGAATGGAACGCTCGCGTTCCGATTCATGACCTTGAAAATCGTATTTATCCGCTGACCTGACGCCCAAGGAAATCCGCGGCGATGGCCGTAACCCTTTTTTCCAGTTCTCCCAGCGGACGCCCGACCTCTTTTGCCTGCAAAAACACGGAACCCAATATCTCTCCACCGCTCCGTATCAGGGAATACACCTGCGCGCCTGCCGCATCCATGGACTCTGTGAGCGGAATGTGACGGTTGCGCTCCGAGGCAGGAAGCTGTTCATCTCTGTCATCAAGAATTCTTTCCAATCTGGCACTGATGGCCTTCCCTTTCAGGCTTCTCCCTGAATTTCCCGCAGCCGCGACAATCTTTTCCCTGTCCGTGATAATGGCCGTGAGTCCGCCGGACTGCTGGACCATGCACTCCGCATACTCTTCCGCTAATGCCGAAAACTCGGAGAATGGAAGATATTTTTTTAATACGATCCCGCCATCCTGATCCGTATATATCTCTAATGACATTCCTTCTTTTACTTTCAGTGTTTTTCTTATCTCTTTCGGAATCACGATCCTCCCGAGATCATCGACTCTTCTCACAATTCCTGTAGCTTTCATATAGTATTTCCTCCATTTACAGTAGTTCTTCGCACGAATGCACCAACATGATCCGGCAGATATGCTGCGCGATATCACCAGATGTTTACTTCGATGCACTGGAATTATTATCTGTAAATGAAGAAATAATATTCCTGTGAAGCATCTATATCTATCCGCTTCATTTACCAGGCATGATCATCGAAATACTACGATCGAACACCTTCCTTTTTCACAGCCTTATAGTGGTCAAAGCACAATGACGAGTCATAATAAATCTTATCCCGCGCGAGGAAATGCGGTTTCCCATCTTTGACCTCTATAATCGTTACCGCGCAATTATAAGGAACCTGTCCCTGCCAGAAATTCGTTTTATCTTCATAAAATGTAGGAAGCATAGCCCGCATGGCACGGCCGTGCGTGGCGATGGCAATCGTTTTATCCTGATAACATGAATTATTGACCACTTCCATCAGGAAATCCTTCGTCCGCTCACAAAGATCAGCGATACTGTCTCCATCGGGTGAACCTTCAAAATGAAACGGATCCGTATAAAACATATCAAAATGATCACAAGGAATAGAAAAGTTACTTTCCAGACATCCCAGACTGTCCCAGCTCCCCCAGTTAATCTCCTTCAACCTGTCGTCATCAATGATGGGAATCCTTCTCCCATAATATTCCTGGGAGGCAGCTGTCATCAGTTCTCCGGTCTCTCTGGCCCGTTTGAGCGGGCTGGTAAAGACCATATCAAAGGGTACCGTTTTCAATGCTTCTCCGGTGATACGCGCTAATTCCCTGCCACTCTCATTTAAAGGCTCGTCCACCCATCCCTGTAATTTCCCGGCCACATTTAAAGCCGTCTCACCATGACGGATTTCATAAAGTATCATATGTAGTCCCTCACGTGTTTTAATCAAAGGCCGTTTAGTACTATTTACATCCAATATACGAACAGCACCAACCATTTTTTCTATTTTTTCATCAAAAATTATCTTCCCTCATCTGTCTGCGGCGCTTTCTAAACCAGAATATCACGAGTATCACGAACACGATCAGGCAAGTCGCTGATATGACCGCTCCCACTCGAATACCAGGTGAAGCGTATCGCAGGATAATCTGATGAGTTCCCGGAGACACTTTAATCCCCATATACAATGTATTTACATCATAAACTTCCACTTTCTCGCCATCCACATAAGCCGACCAGCCAATGTGATAGGGGATGGAAAATGTCATCAATTGCTCTGCTGTGGCCGTCACAGTTCCAGACACAGTATTCGTCGATACGGCAACATCCTGGAGCGACTCCTCATTCAGATCCGACAAATGTTCCTCGTAAGAATCCAGGGAAACATAATAAATCTCAAAATCTTCGATCGTATATTTCCCCTTAATGGAAAAACTGATCTCCCCATCAATCGTTTTCTCCTCATCATAATAACCCAGGTTAATCAGATAATCTTCCATGCCAAGTCCATACGTATCTTCCTCACTGCGGACGATGGCCCGTTTATCAACGCCGTCCGTATAGACATTGATATCCGCCCGGTCGCTGCGGGAACATCTCACGCCGGCGAGCCGAAGATATACTTCACATCCTGCTCTGGAGGACGTCTGAAAATGAATCTTCGCCGAAGTATCTACGGTCTCCTCCTCACCATCCACGATGGCCGTCTCCGTCTGCATCTTCTCTTTGACCTTATAGACATTCCCATCCTGTTTGATTCCTTCATCAATTTCGGTAATCTCCAGTTCCCCGGCCGATACGTCGCCGGAAAGAGATTCATTTCGCGTCAAATCAGCAAACGCATCAAGGACATCATCATCCACAACCGCGCTTTGAAGCATGATCTGTTGCTTCTCCAGCGCTGAAAGCGCCTCGTAGTCCGACCGGGCCATGACAGAAGTGTAAGAATACCCGATGGAAAGCACATTCTGATTCGTGTAGATATCATATAAATTGCTGTTAGCAGATAATTCTTCGTCTTTTTCAAAAAGATAGGGCACGTTCTGCGCATTTCCTCTTTCCGTGATAAAATATTTGACGCAGGCCAACGCCTCCTGGGCCGTCCGATTATCCATGGACAACGTCCGGTTCACCGCACTGATCCCCGTGCTTTCTGATTCTGTAAAATATTGAATCATTTTAGAGCCAATCGTACTGTTGTATAATGAAATACCATTATAGCCCAGAGCCACAGCCGTATTATTGTAATTATTGTACATCATGTCAGTATCGGTACGGTAAAAGCTATCGTCCTCGATATTGGCCAGATGCTGATACCGGCTGCTGGTAAAATACGTATTCACACTCTCAGTGGCCTCAAAATCATCCACCATATTCCCATAATCCGATCCGTAGATAAAATACCCATTTGCCGCTACGGAAAGAGAGAGAATAATCATCATGCTGACAGCCCAGGCACGCCCGGAGATCTTCGGAAAACATCGATACACCCCCAGAACGATCACCGATGCGCACAGGAGAATAAAAGCGAAGCGATACGCCGCCTTCTCCGGCTCAATCAGCCGCCATGCGATCCCGTATAAAACCGTCAGGGCTACCAGGACCAGATACTGCCTGCGAGTGATATCCCGGAAATGGCGAAATTCATTCATCATGATCACCGCCAGGACAAATATAAATCCGAAAGACCAGCGATTATTTACCGCACTGAATCCGGATAAAATGTATCCAAATACCGGAACCATCAAAAAAATCTCTCCCACGACGAATCCCAGTTACAAAGATACTTTTTTCCGCACTTTCCCGGAAAACAGCAATATAATCGCCGGCAGTATCAGAACACTGACGGAAATCGTCGTGATCGACCCCGTCTCCCGAATTGGAGCGACAAGAGTCAGGAACAAACGCACTATACGCGTTGCGCCATAGGTCAGCAGGCTTTGCGTCACTGTCGTTCCTGTACTGGAACTGCTTCTCGCCGATAGGAAGAAACTGGCAATGGATGGTGCGAAAAACACTGCAGATATCCCACAACCCAGCAGATAAGACACGATAATCCTTCCCAGCATCTTGAAGAATTCACGGACACGATGAGAATCATAAACATCACCGAGTCGAATCAGCGCATAGACGCCCATGATCGCCGTGTTCATAAACAGAAAATAATAACTGCTCAACAAAGACACCGCGACCATCAACGTGTAAAACAGCATATTCTTTTTGTGTATCACCTGTTCCAGCCCGATGAGAAGTAACGGCAGCAACATCGCGCCGATCGCAAACTGGGGGTGCCGCAGAATGTGGTAAAAAGTGTAGGAACTAAAAGTATATATTATGGTGCCTGCCAAAACACTGCTCCCATCTTTTCTCATATAAAATCCATAACATGAGAATGCCACACCGATCAGATAAATGCGCAACAAAATCAGGAGACCGTAAAAGAACCAGGTCATATTGTCTTTGATCAGGAATATACCAAGGAACTCCACCGGCTCTGTCTTAAAAAAGCTTCTGACATCACTGCCCATCCCTATATTAAAGTCATACATCGGCAGCGTGAAATTGCCATGCAATAATTGTTTGATCAATGTGCGCAGATAACTGCCGGTATATTTCAGCCACAGCATATACTGCGGAATCCCGTCGATTTTCCACACAAAACTGGTTTCATTTTCTGCAAACGGATGAAACGCGATCAGAGAAATAAGAATAAAAATCACCGTATAACAGCCAAAATACTTCAACAGCTCCCGTCGACCGACCTGTTTTTCGGGGAGGAATCTCTGAGACTGACCTGCAGATTGCATATGGAAACACCTCTTTTCGTTCTTCTGTAAATACTCCAAACTGACCTGACGGCCGTCACAAACGCGCAGAGCCGGGAATATGGACCGCTCGGAGCAGATACCTGACTTTTCGTCTTATGAAGTATATCATATTTGCTTGCAAAAAGAAAGAACGATTCGGGGCGAACCTGGCACTTACTGTCAGATTCGCCCCGAATCACTTTAGATGTTCAGATCATGCTCTCAATAGGATACCACCGTCGTCCCTATCGGCATATTATCATAAATATATTTGGCATCCTGGTTATAACAGCGGACACATCCGTGAGATGCCGGTTTGCCGATGGTCGCCGTCTTTACCGTACCGTCATTATAAAGCGGTCGGGTATGGAAAGAATTCCTTCCGCACCAATGGGTGACATATAATTCTTTTGAGTTGGTATAATACCACCCGGACTCTTTATATGTAATCTTGTAGACACCGATCGGAGAGTGATTGCTCGCCGTTCCTGTCGCACATATAAAGGTTCGTATCATCTTCCAGTTCCCTTTCGACCCCTTAAATATGGATACCTGCTGGGTATAATGACTGATCCAGATCAGATACTTCGTCTTGCTGGAGTAACCTTTATAATTCACAAAGGCCTCTTTTACTTCTGTGGAATACTTTTTGGTCGTGTAGATGCATTTCGACCCGGAATAGCCTATGGTACGCACCTTTTTCGCCTGCAGTATGTAATAGTTCTTTTCCAGATATTTACTCGGCTTCACTGTGAGCGTCTTTGAAGTCTGGTTACTCAGGTACTTCTTTGAACCGACCGTCGTATAAGCCACGACGTAGATATTATACTTCGTATCCGCATCCAGCTTAGTCAGACTGTAGGTCGTCTTCTTCGTCGATCCAAGCTTCTGATAAGTCAGGCCTGTTTTTTTCTTATAATAAATGCGATAGCCCGTCGCTTTGGACGTTTTATTCCATTTGATCGCCAGATTATTATTGGAATCCTGCGTCAATGTGAGTCCCGTGCCCTTGCCGGCATCGACCGGGACATACGTCTTGACCGCTGAGGATTTGGCTCCCGTCGCTTTCGTCGAGCCCACCTTTGTCACCGCCACTACTTTAAAGTACCAGTTCTTCCCGGCAGAAAGCCCGGTAACCGTAGCGGAAGTTCCCGTAACCTTCGTCTTGACGGACTTATAGGTTCCGGAAGAGGTCTTGCATTTATAAATATTATAATAGGTAGCTCCGCTGACCTTATTCCAGGTAAGCTTCGCCCCATTGGTCTTCGCCGTGACCGTCACTCCGGTCACCTTTCCCGGTTTGACGACATAATCGATGGATGTGGTCAGACCCTGTCCACAGTAAATCGTCCCGCCCACCTTTTTATAACTGATCAAATGTACGGTATATGTCATATTGCTGAGTTTCGAGGAAGCAATCGACTTGGAGGTGCTGCTTCCCGACGTCGCTGTAGCGCTGACCTTCACCGTCGGCGATGAACTGCCGGATGTCAGCAACACATAATATCCATCATATGTGCTGGTGCTGGAAACCGTCCATGACGTCAGCATGGAGTTGTCCGACTTCTTCGTGGCTTTCAGTTCTCCCACAGCCTGTGCTGTCAGATAATTCACCGTCAGTGTATCGCCATTACTTCCGGTTAAGACGAGTTTATATTGCGTGTCCGAGCTGTAATTATCACCAAGGTTGATATTCAACCGACTCTTACCGCTATCCACGCTGCCGGAAGCAACCGCATCTCCCGTTGCGGTATTCGTCACCGTATAAGTATATCCACTGCTTGAAAAGTCCTCATACTTGAGCACCAGCCTTTTCGCAGATACATCTACATAAGCGATATCATCCACGGAACTGGAAACCTCCGCGGCGGAAACCGTATTTCCAAGGAACAGCAGACAAAGGCATGCCACTGCCGTGACAAATCCTAACCATTTTTTCACCAAAAATTCCTCCTTCATACTTTGTAATCTTCCTTTTATCCTGTCCATCGAGCAAACAGTCCGATACAGCATTCCATCCGGTTCGTATGAAAACACCATATAAATTATATTGTACCAATCAAAAATGTCCGGAAAATGTCTTTTCTCCTTATAAACCTTACCAAAATCTTACCAAAGACTTACCGAAGAACCCCTGACGGTCGACAGCCGCCACATTTGCCGGAAACAACAGGTTTATTATATAATTATCTTCCTCTCCCGTCAAGGAAACGGGCCAGCACAATTTTCATGATTTTTCCCTGCAAGTTTATGTTCACGGTGAACAGTAGCGATTTTGCCCTCTGTACTTTGCTCACGAAATTTGCTATAATGTAGCAAACATAAAAAATAACATCAAAAAGAGGATTGACTATGATTAATTTTAATATTCCGCCTTACGCCGAAAAGGCCCCCGAATACATGGCGCAGGCCATCCGCAATCATAAGATCAGCGGCGACGGCGAATTTACGAAGCGTTGCAATGCATGGATTGAAGAGAATACCGGCGTTGCCAAAGCACTGTTAACCACATCATGCACGCATGCCACGGAGATGGCCGCCCTGCTTGCAGACATTCAGCCCGGTGATGAAGTGATCATGCCGGCTTACACCTTTGTCTCCACTGCTGATGCTTTTGTCCTTCGCGGTGCAACGGCTGTCTTTGTAGATATCCGTCCCGACACGATGAATATCGATGAGACGAAGATCGAGGCAGCCATTACAGAGAAGACGAAAGCCATCGTCCCGGTCCATTATGCCGGTGTCGCCTGTGAGATGGACACCATTATGGACATTGCTGCCCGCTACAATCTCCTTGTGATAGAAGATGCGGCGCAGGGTGTCATGTCCCGCTATAAAGGACAGGCTCTCGGTGCCATCGGTGATTATGGCTGTTTCAGCTTCCATGAGACGAAGAATTACAGTATGGGAGAAGGCGGCTGTATTCTGATCAAAGATAAGGATAATATCGAGATGGCGGAGATCATCCGGGAGAAGGGCACCAACCGCAGTCAGTTTTTCCGCGGTCAGATCGACAAGTACACATGGGTGGAGGCCGGTTCTTCTTACCTGCCGAGCGACATCAACGCCGCTTATCTCTGGGCGCAGCTGGAGATTGCCGACGAGATCTACGCGGACCGCATGGCAACCTGGAATCTCTATAACGAGACGCTGGCTCCGCTGAAAGAATCCGGCTATATCGATCTTCCCTTTATCCCGAAAGAATGTGTCCATAATGCCCACATGTTCTACATTAAGGCAAAAGACCTGGAAGAACGCACTGCATTGATTCGTTTTCTGAAAGAGAATGACATATCGTCTGTGTTCCACTATATTCCTCTCCACAACGCGCCAGCCGGGAAGAAATACGGCCGCTTCCATGGGGAAGACATCTACACGACAAAAGAGAGTGAGCGACTGGTCCGCCTGCCCCTTTATTACGGCCTGGAGAAAGAAAAGGTACTGACCGTCTGCGATAAAATCAGAGAATTTTATCTATGATCTTGCAAAGCAGGAGGAAAGATACGTGTTACATTCTATCATCATACCTTGTTATAAATCTTCGCAGACCATCCGCAAGGTTGTGGAAATGACTGCGGAGGAGCTGGAAAAATTAAATATACACGATTATGAATTCGTCCTGGTGGACGATTACTCCCCGGATGACGGGGCAACTCTCGCGGAACTGAAAGCACTGGCCAGAGATCACGCTTATGTGAAGGTGATCTCCCTGGCCAAGAATTCCGGCCAGCACAACGCTGTGATGGCCGGACTTAATTATGCATCCGGCGATCTGCTGATCGCCATGGACGACGATATGCAGACCCACCCTTCCCAGTTAAAATACCTGCTGGCGGAGATTGATAAGGGCTATGATATCGTCTACGGATATTACCCGGAAAAGAAGCATTCTCTCTTCCGGAATTTCGGCAGTTTCATGAATTATATCACCGTGCGGATACTCATCGGGAAACCGAAAGACATGAAAACATCCAGCTACTGGGTCATCCGACGTTTTGTGAGAGACTACGTGATCCAATATCAGAGTCCTTATACCCACTTGCAGGGATTGTTCCTGCGAACGACCCGGAACATCAGCTGTATTCCGATTAAGCATTATGAGCGGGAAGTCGGTCAGTCCGGCTATACTTTCAAGAAACTGCTCCAGCTTTATTCGAACATCATGGGATATTCTGTCGTTCCTCTTCGAATGGCCACCTACTGCGGATATTTTTTTTCCGCCTTAAGCATCCTGGGCGCGGTGGCCGTCGTAATCCGAAAGCTGCTGAATCCCGCCATGGCCATTGGCTGGCCTTCCATGATGTGCGCCATCTGCTTTTTCTCCGGAATCATCATGCTGTTTATGGGATTGATCGGCGAATACCTGGGGCGCATGTTCCTGGGCATGAACAGGCAGCCGCAATTTGTGGTCAGAGAAGTTTTTGAACAGAGCAGTTTTTCCGCGAGTCCGGGCGACACGACAACTGCAGATCATTCCAGTCTGGAACACGGAGCCGCGACGGCACATCATCTTAAAGGAACAGACGAGAAAACAGTACCGAAAGATTATTCGACTCCGGTTGATTCCGAAACATAAACATCATATCCGTAATGGATAACATCTACACAGGAGGCGACATCGTGAAAAAAATTATGATACTGGGAGCCGGCATCTACCAGGTTCCCTTAATTAAAACCGCGAAAAGGATGGGATTATATACGATCGTGGTCAGCATTCCCGGCAATTATCCAGGATTTGTCCTCGCTGACAAAGTATATTACGAAAACACCGTCGATGATGAAACGATTCTTGCCATTGCCAGGGAAGAGCGGATTGACGGCATCGTCACCTCCGGCACAGACGTCTGCGTCATTACGATCGGCAAGGTTTGTGACGCCATGGGACTCTGTGGCCTTTCTTACCATGCAGCGCAGATTGCCGTGGACAAAATGCTCATGAAGAGCAATTATGAAGAATATGGCGTCCGCACGGCTCGTTTTCGCAAAGTCCTGTTTTCTGATACTGACATCAGAAAAACTATCTCAGGGCTGAACTTTCCCCTGATTTTCAAATCGGTGGATTCTTCCGGGAGCCGTGGCATCACACGGGTGGATTCCTTCGACGAATTTGATGCTTCCGTAGCATATGTCAGAGAGAATACGAGAAAAGATTATTTCCTGATCGAAGAATTTATCGAGGGGGAAGAATTTGGCGCACAGGCCTTCGTCTATCAAGGAGAAGTCTCATTTATTCTCCCCCACGGGGATTATGTCTTTCACGGAGATACTGGCGTGCCGATCGGTCATTTCGCACCCTACAATTTAAGCGAAGAGGTCATCCTTGACGCAAAGGAGCAGCTTCGCAAAGCGGTAAAAGCCATGGGACTTGATAACTGCGCCATCAACGCGGATTTCATCCTGAAAGACAACAAAACCTACGTTCTGGAACTGGGCGGCCGCTGCGGTGCCACCTGTCTGGCGGAACTGGTGTCCATTTATTACGATTTCGATTATTATGAGAAGATTCTGAAGACGGCTCTGGGCGAAGATCCTGACTTTGACTGTACACGCGCTGCTGTTCCAAACGCCAGCCATCTGCTCATGAGTGACAGGGACGGTATCATCCGCTCAGAAACAGATCACAACGACGCAAATGAAAATATATATGAAGTGCAGTTTGATTATGCTCCCGGAGACGAAGTGCATAAGTTCCACGTCGGCCCTCACCGCATCGGCCACGTCATCACAAAGGGTTCCACCCTGGAAGAAGCGCAGAATCTGCTGTTCAAAGCGATGGAACAGATTGAAATTATCGTCGAATGACAATAAAACAGGGGCACCCCGCTACGGGATGTCCCTGTTATTTTTACGAACATTTTATGCTTTTTTCTTCCGAAACATATTTAATACCGTTTCCAGCTGGGGCAGCATAATCTTAAGTGCTATCAAAGCGACCGCCAGCAATAAAACATATCGGATGTACCACGGGAAGTTGTAGAGCTGCATCGACATAATATTTACCACTCCATAGAGGATGGCAATGGCAGCCGTCTTTCGTAAGGGCACGATCACCATACCGGTAATCCTGTATTCCAGTATTCCCTGTACCAGCAAAAGAATAAAATAACTGGCCATAGTGGTGTAAGCCGCAGCCATATATCCGAACTGCAGTATGCAGACATAATTTAAAATTACATTGACAATCATAGTCCCGATCGTTCCGGCAGCCACATACTTCGTATTCTTGTGATAATTCTGAATCGTGGAATAGCTGTAACTGTAGAACCGGAACAGCGTTCCCGTCACCATCGGCGCGATCAGCCATATAGCTTCCCGATATCTGCTGCCGCCAAGAATCAGAATCTCTTCCGGAGCCAGCATGACCAGTGCCCAGGAAAACAGGCCGAACATGTGCATCACCGCCGTCCACGGCCGTTCCACATCTTTGATCTCCTTCCTGGAAACCTTCTCATACAGCCAGGGAATCCATGCATTCCATACGGAATCCTCTAGGATCCAAATGATAAAAGATATGGTCGTCGCCAGGGAGAAGGTTCCCGTCGCATGGTCTCCGACCAGCTTTTTTACCATGATTTTATCGGACTGGTTCATAATCTGAATGGATAACGCTTCCGGAATCAGTGGCAGACTGAAAGTGAGACCATATCGCCAGTACTTTTTATTATAAAGGACTTTTCGTCCCTGTACAAAAATCACCACCGCAATGACCGCCCCGCCGATGATCTGTGGGGTATAATAGCCGATGATCCGTCTGGCAACCAATTGATCTGTCAGTCCCCGTACCTTTCCACTGTAAATCAGTCCGATGGAGAGCAGTGTGCCCGGTATGATCGTAAGCAGTGTCGCTGCTGTGCTGAACTTATAATGCAGCATCTGCTTATCTCTTCTCTGGATATACAACATACTGGTGTAAGTGAATACGTAAAGAAAACAGGTATAAAACATCAGATCGTCCATATCACAAAAGCTTTGCACCTGTTCCTTAAATATCATGCAAAGACCAAAAAAACAAGCGATTGCTATATAAGAAAGTGTTTGCACGCTGGAAACATACTCATTAAACTTGTCGCGGAAATCATATTTCGCCACATCCACACTGCGCCACAGGCAAAGTGACATGAGCGTATAGGCGATAATCAGCCAGGATTCATACGTCCGCACGATTCCATACTGACTGTTGGTAAGCAATCGGGAATAAATCGGCGTCACCGCAAAAGTAAGTCCTCTCGCGCAGAACTGTGACATGATAAAAATGAATCCGGAAGTAAATGCTATTTTATTTAGAGAGGCGTCTTTCTCTTTCCTGGTCTCTGACTTTTCAAGCAGGGAATCCGGGATTTCCATCCCCTGCTCCTTTTCGTTCTCTTCTGCCATACTTATCCTTCCTTCACCTTACATACGATCATGCGAAGCTTTCCGTTTTCATCCGGCGGAATGGAATCCATCCATTCATACTCCATCTCGAACGGATGTTTAAATTTCGCGTTTAATTTGTCCGTGAGCTGCGCTTCCACTTCTTTTTCCGAAAGGGAAGAGCGTTCCTTGTTCTGCACGCACTGGATGTGAATCTTCGTATAGGACTCCTGAATGAAACGAATCTGGAAAATATCGTCACAATGCGCAATGATCGGCGCGATTTCAAAAAATGTCGTAACTTCTCCGGTATCATATCGGAAAAAGTCATTCATCCTGCCCTGAACGCTGGTGACATAGCGGACACCATTCCGAACCTCACAGGTTCCCCTGTCCCCGATCGCGTAATTGATCAACGGCAAATCCGTCTTATACAGGGGTGTGATGACGATATTTCCTTCCTTCGCCGGCCGGTTCTTCTCATCATAGATATTCACCACAAAGGAATCATTATGCACTACATACTCTGTACTGTCAAACAGACGAACCATGGCTGCGCCCGTCTCCGCTGTCCCATAGGAATCAATGATTCCCGGCCCTAAAATCTCCGCGAACAGTTTCCTGGCCGCATCATCTATCTTTTCTCCGGTCGGACAGTAATATTTCGGTTTCGAAAGCTTCACGTGATTCTTCTTACAATACAGGCAGATCCGCATGAACTCGCTCTTATTCATATAGAGGAAATCCGGTTTATAGGCGTTAATCTGCTTTACGATATCCGGTTCCGGGTCATACTGGGACACAAAACCCCGGCGCAGTATACCAAAATGCTGGAGAAAAGTATCGCTTCCTCCCGTAACACTATGGGCACTCTTCCGGCTCATGGTCTTGCCAAAGAAAGGGTTATATCCCGCAACCATCATCACACGAAACCAGTTGGCCATATTATAGGCCTTCTCTTTTGGCGATACAAGAAGCATCAGCGGGACACCGGAGGAACCACTGGTCGTATCATGAAACCAGTTCTCATACTTCGGATCTTTCGCTTCCTCATTCATCCATGCGCGAAGCTCGTCCTTCGTCAAAAGAGGCAATTTAGACAGATCATCTCCATTCCTGATATCCTTTGGCTTTACGCCGACCTCATCAAATCTCCTTTTGTAAAAAGGAACCTTGTAAGCTTTTTTCACAAGCTTGCGCACCCACCTGTCCTGCATGCGCATGACCTTTGTAAAATCCTCTGGAATCCTGGTTTTCATCTTAAATAAATCAAAGAAAAGTAATACGTTAACCAATTTTTTTTCTATTTTTTCAAACATGACAACCTCTCTTCTTCAAAATCGTCCTTATCCTATCGATATCCATATTAAATGATTTAAGCGACATAAAGTATGATGCTACAGATTTCTCCGTGCTTCGCACTCTCGAAATCCTGTATCATAACCATTTTCACCCATTGTAAACAAGATAGTGCTTTTTGTCAATAAAAGCGTTGCTACAGGTTCACGAATAAATATTGTTCATGGTAAACAGGATATATACTATCAGGTTACACCCACCATGCTTAAGGCAAAAAATGTACAGGTACTCTGCGTGGCCAAAGTACCTGTACGGCGCGCTCTGAAAAATAAAATGTATTCCAGAAATATTATATAATGAATCTTATCCAGAATCTTGTTTCACCTGCCTTTTATTCATCATCATCTACTCTGTCATAAAACAAATCTATCACAACTTCCGCCAGACTGTCTTCATCCACGATAAACTCATTAAAGCCTGACTCTCCCACAGCATTCGTCCCCTCGATCGTCGGCGATTCCTGCTGTTCACAGCCCAGCAGATCTGCTGCCAGGTTAATGAAACCATTCCGGGTGAAATCTGTTACCATATAATCTTCCAGAGAATCATAGATCTCCAGAGCAAAAGAACTATCTGCCTCACGTTTCTCCACCAATAACGGTCTCAATGCGTCCAGATATTGTGACTGCCTGCGCATGCGGGATTCATTAGTGCCGTCTCCCACATTCATGCGGTCATGAACATAATGCATGGCCTGTTCATCCGTCAGTGTGACAGTCTCTCCCTGAACCAAAGAAGAATCCGTTTCTGAAAAATCATCCTCAATCGTCACAGTGACACCGCCAACCAGATGATTTAACACCTCGATCGCATCCATATTGAGAGAGGCATATCCATCAATCTGCTGGTCATAAAGCAGATTGGAAACCGCCTCTGCCGTATTCTCACAGCTGATATCCAGTCCATCGCCATAGGTATGGGCAAAGGACAGCTGTTCCACTGTCGTTGTCAGATAATACCCGTCTTCATCCAGAGAATCAACCTCAGTCATAGTATCCCGGTTAAGCGGCAGCATCGTATATATATCTGCTCCCTCATCAACCACCAGGAGGATAATCGTATCACACTGACCGGTACCCTCGTATTCTGCCACGGCTTCTGATTCGCCCTGGGAATCCAGTCCCAGAAACAGATAGGACTTCAGATTCTTCTTAGGGATACAACGAATCCCGTTAATCTCCACTATATCGTCCAGTTCATCCTCTTCGGTACCTTCTGACTCTGTCTCAATCGTGTTCTGATCGATTGACAGGGAAATGATCACCCCCATCACAAGAAGGACTGCCACTGCCACACACAATGGCACAAGCTTTCGCATAATCTTTTTTTTATCTGCCCCATCTTTTCGTCTATGCATGACCCGACATCTCCTCGATCTCTAGTGGAGAAGCTCCTGAAGTAACAAGACTCCTCCCTCGGGATTCTGACGCTCAAGAAGTATCAAAACTACAAGAACCATAAATAATAACGCACTAATCACATATGCAATCTTTTCAGACATGTTTACCCTCCAATTTGTAATAATCTACTGCTTTTTTCATCCATCTCTGTCAGGAAATCCGCACCCAGCTTTTTGGCCAGCACGGCTCTTCCCTCTCCGAGATTCGGTGCCCTCCGGTCTGTCCTATGGCAATCGCTTGCCAGGAAATCTGCCTGTCCGCTCTCAAACATCTTGATCAGCGGCCTTCTGCCTCTCCATCTTATAATACTCTCGGCATTAATCTGCACATAGAGAGACATTCCCAACAATTCTTCAATCAATCTTCGATTATCCTTCATTCCCATATAACGTTCCAGATGAGCAAGAATCACCCGGAAGTTCCGCATAGTAATCAGCTCCTCCACCTCTCGAACGTATTCATGGGGCCAGGTATGAAACGGCATCTCCACTAAAAGGATGCGACTACCCTCCACGGCCAGCGCTTCAAGATGCTCCGCCTTACTGATACCGGGGAAAAAGGCGACCTCCGCTCCGAGTCTAATCTCCGGGAAAGAATCCTCCCACTTCCTCCTCATGAGCTTATCATAGGCCCGTGCTCTTTTTTCAAGGAAATCTTCAATCCTGGCTCTGGAACCATAAAAATGGGGGGTTGCAATCATAATATCAACCCCTTGTGCTGAAGCCATCTTCAACATCCTGATTGACATATTTGTGCTCTTGCTTCCATCATCTATCCCTGGAAGGACGTGCGAATGAAAATCAATAACCGCCATGACTTTGCTGCCCCTTTCAGATTTTAAGCTCCCTTGCCTTCTATTTTCTTAATCATAACCATCTTATATAACATTGTTAATATATAATTTTTTTTAAGATTGCAACCCTTATCACATAAATAACCCTAAAATCAGCATTTTTAAAGATTTCCTTCCCCGCTATTTGAATGGGAACTTAAACCTCAGTGTTCAGGAGTTACCAGGTATGAATCATAATTCATGATGTATACCTCATGGAATAAAGAACAAATCAAAGATATAATAATAATATATTGGCATATTTCTACGGAAAATGCACGGAATTGTTGAAAGGAGAAATAAATTATGTCACCCGCTCATCCCGAACCAAAATCTGAAAATATCCGCAAGACTCTTTTACGCCTCGGAGTAACTCCTCGTTATGTCGGCTTCGACTATGTGATATACGCAATCAGGCTATCTACGGAAAATTCTCAATATCTAATCTCTGTCACCAAAGAATTATATCCTGAAATCGCCAAATGCTATCGCACATCCGCGTGTTCTGTGGAACGCAATATCCGAACAATCATCACAAATATATGGAAAAAGAACCCGGAGCTTTTAAGCAAAATCGCCGGATATCCCCTGGAAAAGCAGCCAACAGCCAGCGAATTCATCGCCATCATGAGAGAATATTTTACTACATTTCAAAACCAGGCATGACATGCTTGGAATATCCTGCTGCACTTCAAAACCAGACATGACATGCTTGATAATAGAAGCTACATGACAAAAAAACGGGGCTGTCATATATATACAGCCCCGGCATGATAAACTACTCAACGTTTTTCCAATGGCACGAAATCCATGTGCTGTCCCACATATTTATACGCAGGACGAATAATCTTTCCGGCATTGATCAGTTCTTCCAGACGATGCGCACTCCATCCCGGCATACGCGCGATGGCGAAAAGTGGGGTGAAGAGTTCCTGTGGAATGCCCAGCATCGTGTATACAAAGCCACTGTAAAAATCGACATTGGCGCAAACCGGTTTAAATATCTGTCTGTGAACCGGAATCAGTTTCTTCGCCGTATTCTCCACCAGATCATACAATGCGAATTCTTCCATCAATCCCTTCTCCTCTGCCAGGGAACGGGCATATTCTTTCAAGATGACCTCCCGCGGATCGGACAGGGTATAGACAGCATGTCCCATTCCGTAAATCAGGCCTGCATGATCAAATGCTTTTTTATCCAGTATCTTCTGCAGATATTCCGTGACTTCTTCTTCACTGGTCCAGTCATGAACATTTGCCTTGATATCCTCAAACATCTTTTGCGCCCTCAGGTTCGCCCCGCCATGACGAGGCCCCTTCAGCGAACCGATGGATGCCGCCACCGAAGAATACGTGTCCGTACCGGTAGAAGAAACCACATGGGTTGTAAAAGAAGAGTTATTACCGCCACCGTGCTCTGCGTGAAGAATCAAGGCGACGTCGAGAACCTGTGCTTCCAGCTCCGTATACTGTCTGTCCGGACGCAGCATCAGAAGGATGTTCTCCGCCAGAGACAATCCCTTCTCCGGATTACGAATCAACAGAGTCTGATCTTTGCGAAAATGCAGATAAGAATGATAGGAATACACCGCGATCAATGGCAGCTTGGCAATGAGGTCCAGCGACTGGCGCAACACGTTGCCCGGAGAAATGTTTTCCGGATCTTTGTCATAAGTATACAATGTCAACACACATCTCTGCATGGCGTTCATGATATTTGGATTGGAAGCTTTCATAATCACATCCCTGACAAAACGTCCGGTGAGGCTTTCCAGTTCAAACAAAACCTCTTTCATCATTTCCATCTCATTTATCGACGGCAGTTTGCCAAATAACAGCAGATAAATGGTCTCCTCAAACCCAAACTTATGTCCTTTCAGGCCCTTGACCAGATCAAACACACTGACTCCCTGGTAAAAAAGATTCCCTTCCGCGGGAATCTGCCGTCCCTCAATCAGATTGTAAGCTCTCACATCAGAAATCTCTGTAAGTCCGGTAAGTACGCCTTTTCCCGCGGAATCTCGAAGGCCCCTTTTCACATCGTACTCCACATACAAATTGGGATCAATCCTGTGATTTTTCATCAGTTCTTTTTCCAGGATTTCCATATCATATTTTAATTCCTGAATATCTTCTATCTGCATATCTTCCTGTTTTGGCATAGCAATCCCTCCTGACAAAAATTACCAAATTATCCTTTTTACATCATTATCGTTTTTTCATCATAGAAAAAATCTCTATGGAAAATTTTATGATGAAGCGAATGTTCTTAAATAAGATAAAAACCCGCTGTGATACCGCCATAACGAATGTTTCATCCTCGCTCCACTCGCAACAATACCTAAGGGGTCTTCCTCAAAACTTTATTACAGTTCATCTCTTCTATATTAGCTTATAATGAATAATAATTCAATAGATTTTTCATTTTCTAACAATATGGACCGCATTATACCGTTTTAACGTTGAATTTTATGCATTTTTCACATTTCTTCTTTCAAAATATTTAAAGTCAAACCTACAAAAAACGAAATTCCCTATACGGCAATAATCAAGTTGACAAACAAAAAGCCGGGGTGCTGTTCTCGCATGGCTGTAAACAGCACCTTTTGAATACTTGCACCGGAATCCCGCCATGGTGTTCTCCTTATTTTTATGTCCTCTTTAAAAATGTCAAAAAAAACACGCCGGATGCCAACAGCACGATCATCGGTCCCGTGGCAATATCTGTATAATAAGATAAAATCAATCCCGCAATACCACAGACGACGGCGATCAACACGGAATAGAGATGATAGCTTCGCATATTCCGGGCCAGATTTCTGGCAGCCGCCGCCGGCAAGATCAATAGGGCATTTATAATAAGAAGTCCGACCCATTGAATCGACAACATGACAATGATCGCCAGTAGTATGACGAAGAGATTATCATAGAGACGAACGGGAATCCCCTTACTTCTGGCCAGAGAGGGATTGACATTGATAAAATGCAATTTATTAAAACAAAACAGCCAGAACAGCACCGTCAGCACGAACGCCGCCAAAAGACCCGCAAGCTCGGAGCGGTTAATACTTAAGATATCTCCGATCAAAAGCGAATTATATTTTGAAAAATTCCCTCCCACCGACAAAATAGCCAGACCAATGGCAAGGCCGCAGGAAGAGAACACGCTGATAATGGTTTCCGCCCCGGCTTTCCCCCGATACTTGATCCAGTTCAAAAACAGCGCGAACAGGATGCCAAAAACAACCATGGACACAGTGGTATGATTCATGCCCATGATGACGCCGATAGCGATTCCTGTGATGGCAGAATGTCCCAGGGCATCGGAAAAAAAGGACATCCTGTTATCAACGATCATGGTGCCCATCAATCCAAACAGCGGCGTGATTAATAACACTGCCGCGAGGGCATTTCGCATAAATTCATATTCAAACATCACGTTGCTCCCTTCTTACGCCTGTTTCACTGCTCGCTTTTCTACCATCTCCTGTTTCTGGTCCCGGCACTCTTGTTCTTATTTCCGGCTCATTTGTTCTTATTTCTGGTTCGTCTGTTCTTGATTCCAGTTCTCCCGTTTTTGACTCCAATGTTCTCGATTTCTGTTTTCCTGTCTTTGACTCCAATGTTCTTGCTTCCGGTTCTGGCTCTCCTGTTTCTAAAATCCGGTCTGTCTGCCCTTTATATGCCGCAGAATATACCCTGTCAGAACGGCTTCTGCGTCCATCACCCACTCCCGCACTGCCGCCTTTCCGTCTTCTGGCGCTTTCGGCCCTGATCGTGTATAAGTCTGCCTCATTTTTTCCCGAAGAATGCGCAAATGACTGCTGCGGGTATCCGAAGGTTTCCCGGAAAATGTCCGTCTGGTAGACTTCCTGCGGCTTTCCTTCCGCTTCCACCGTCCGGTCAAGAAGAATCACCCTGTCGGAATATTCATAAACATAATCCAGATCATGACTGATCATCAAAATAGCAATGTCATACTGTCTCTTTAATTCATCAAGCATATCATAAAAAAGGGTGGTGCCGTTGCGGTCGATACCGGAAATCGGTTCATCGAGCAGAAGCAGGTTGGGCATCGGACAGGTCGCCACAGAAAGAAGCACCCTCTGCAATTCTCCTCCGGACAAATCTCCAAGGCACTGATCGATGAGAGTTTCGGCCTGAAAGCGTGACAGTTCCTTTGCTATCCTGTCATAGGTTTTCTTATCCTTCATAAGCCACACCGGTTTGCGGCTGATACCCGCCGCAAAAAAATCATACACTGTCGTCGGTGTGTTTTTGTCAAAAGCCAGATGCTGCGGCACATAACCAATTTTCATCCGACTTCTCTTTCCATTTCTCCTATCCTCAAAAAGGACCTTGCCTTCATAGGGTATTTCTCCCAGCAGGGCTTTCATCAGGGTGGATTTGCCCGCGCCGTTCTTGCAGATAATCGTCAGCATCTCCCCACAGTACAAATGGAAATTCACATCCTCCAAAATGTGATTCTGATCCAGCGTCACATCCAGATGTTCTATTTTGGTACAGTGATTCCCGCACATTCTCGATTTAATCCGCTGCATTTTTCAGTTCCTCCAAATTTTTCCGCATGCATTCGATCCATGCGTCCTTCTCATAATCTCCACTGACGCCGGCATCCAGCTGGTAGGTCTCCATTCCGGTCTCCCGGGCAAGGAGCTCGGATATTCTGCCGGAATACTGGCTGTCTGACAGAATCATCCCAGCTCCGGCTTCCGCCACTTCATCAATAAGCATCCGAATCTCCTTCGCAGAAAAACCGCTGTCTTTTTCCACATCTACGCTTTCCAGTACTGGAAATCCGTAGGCCTCCGCCAGATAGGCAAAACTCTCGTGCAACAGGACACAGCCTTTTTTTCCTTCCTGCGCCGCCAGCTCCTCATATTCCTCCGTCAGAGCATCAATCCTTGCGATGTAGCCCGCAAGGTTCTGCTCATAAAGTTCCGCATGCTCCTCGTCAAATTTTCCCAGCATGGATGTCACATATACTAGTTCCTGCTTGTAAAAGGCCGGATCCAGCCAGGTGTGAGGATTGATGTCTTCCTGTTTGTCATCATAATCGTGGTCGTCACTATCCTCGCTGTCCTCATGGTCATGTTCGTCTCCCGCCAGAAGAGCATCTTCCCCCACGCCGTCTAAGGCATAAACTATGGTCAGTGCCGGATAGGCCTCGAGCACATCGGTAAGGAAATCCTCCATCCCACCGCCATTGGCCAGGAACATATCCGCGCCCTCAATGCTGACCAGATCTGCCGGCCGCAGCTGGTAATCATGCAGGCACCCGGTCTGAGGATCAGCCATATTGCGAAGTTCCACTCCCGGCACGCCATCGGCAATATTCAGCATCATGATATACAAAGGGTAGAAGGACGTGACAATCTGAAAAGTATCTTTTCCTGTGGATTCGGCATCCGTTTCTTCAGATATGTCGTCGACTTCTCCTTCTATATTAGTATTCGTTTCATCAGATAGGCTGCCGGTTTCTCCACGCATATCACTGGTTTCTTCCGATATGACTCCGGTATCGGTCTGCCGATTGCAGCCAACCAGACCAATACTGCCTGTCCCAAGCAACAGGACCAGTAAAAATAATACCGCTCTATTTTTTATCTTCCTTCTCATGCCACATCTCATTCTCACGCCACATCCGCTCCAATTCCTGATGAGTCTTGCAAATCGGCAGCCCGACAACATTATAATAATCCCCGCATATTCCAGAAACAAACACTGCCGCTTTTCCCTGTATCCCGTAGGCGCCAGCCTTATCCATCGGTTCTCCGGTGTCCACATAACGGATGATCTCATCGTCTGTCATCTCTCGCATGGTCACATCGGTGCACACATGAAACCTGTCGCTGGCCACAATGCGTCCCTGCCTCATCAGCAGAAGAGATACACCGGTATATACCTGATGGGTTTTCCCTGACAATGCTCGCAGCATCTGTATCGCACTGCCCTTCCCATCCGGCTTGCCGAGGATGTCCCCATCCAAAGCGACCACCGTATCGGCCCCGATTATCGTGATCATTTCATGATGCATCGATTCTACAGCATATTTTTTTCGTGGTTCACTGCCACCGCCATAGCCTTGCGGAAGGAGAGTTCCTCCACAAGTTCTTCCGGACAACTTGCTGTTATATTTTCATCAGCATCGCTGACTTCTACCGTAAAACAATATCCGGCCTGTTCCAGAAGCTCACGCCTTCTCGGAGAACCGGAAGCTAATATGATCTTCATAATCTGCTCCTTTATTATGATATGTTTCCATAGCCACATGATAATTTTATATAACGAAAAGAGTTCCGCAAGCGAAACTCTTTTTATCACGATCACGCGTGTCAGTTAAAATCAATCATATGGTATTCTAGCATCATTATCCTGTCACTGCAAGGAAAAATAATTCCCTGTTTTTTCTTCTGTTACTATATAATTACTATTCACGGCAAACCTGACGCTTGCTTTCAGGTTATGACCCAATATACTTTAGAGTACCACCATACAAAAAAGACAACGAGCCAAAGCGTAGTGGTGCTGCTTTGGCTCGTTGTCAGGAAAGTTATTATGTTTATCAAATAGAATCGAATCAGCTAATTTAGTGTCTTTATATCTGAAAAGATTATTACAGGTTCGTGTATCCCATCAGGGATTCGTCTACCGCTCGAGCACAATCACGACCTTCGCGGATAGCCCACACGACCAGGGACTGACCACGGTGCATATCGCCGGCCACAAAAATCTTATCGATATTCGTCTTGTAACAGCCCTGCTCTGTCTTTACATTGGAACGCTCATTCGTCGCCACGCCAAAGGCTTTGGTCACATAAGGCTGGCTGCCAAGGAATCCGGCCGCGATCAGAACCAGATCTACCGGAACCTCATATTCACTTCCGGCCACCTCTACCATGATGTTTCGCCCGGCCTTCTTGTCGAACTTGCTCTCCAGCTTAATCAACTTCGCTTTGCATACCTCGCCCTTCTCGTTGGCAATAAACTCTTTGACCGTGGTCTGATAGACACGCGGATCCTTGCCGAAAACAGCGATGGATTCTTCCTGGCCATAATCGGTCTTACAGATTCTCGGCCATTCGGGCCAAGGATTGTTCTCCTGACGCTCATCGGGAAGTTTGGGCATCATCTCCAGCTGGAGCATGCTCTTGCACCCCAGACGGATGGAAGTGCCGACACAGTCATTCCCAGTGTCGCCGCCGCCGATGACCATCACATTTTTACCCTTGGCGTCAATATATTTCTTATCGGCAAAGTTGGAATTGAGCAGGCTCTTTGTAGCTGCCGTCAGATAATCCACGGCAAAGTAGATGCCTTTGCTCTTTCTTCCGGGTGCCTTGATATCTCTCGGATTGGAAGCGCCGCAGCAGAGCACGATGGCGTCATATTCTTTTTTCAGCTGTTCAGCCTTCACATCCACGCCTACATTAGCGCTGGTCTGAAAGACGACACCTTCCTCTTTCATCAGGTTCACCTTACGCTCAATGTACGTTTTTTCCAGTTTCATATTCGGAATCCCATACATCAACAGTCCGCCGGGACGGTCGGAACGCTCGTAGACTGTCACGGAATGCCCCCGCATATTCAGATAATAAGCCGTAGCCAGGCCGGAAGGACCGGATCCGACAACCGCCACCTTTTTTCCGGTGCGGATCGCTGGCGGCTCTGCCTTTGCCAGGCCGCGCTCATAGGCTCTCTCAATAATGCTCAGCTCTTTTTCCTTGATATTGATCGGATCTCCATTTAAATTACAGGTACATCCCACCTCGCAGGGATGCGGGCAGACTCTGCCGGTGAATTCCGGAAACGGATTGGTCTTGTGCAGCCTGTAGTAAGCCTCATCCCAGTTTCCTGTGTAAGTGGCGTCATTCCATTCCGGAATCAGGTTGTTCAATGGACATCCCGTCACCATACCCTTGATCAGAATACCGGACTGGCAGAACGGAACGCCACAGTTCATACATCTGGCTCCCTGTATCTCCTGCTCTTTGCGGGACAGGGGAGTATGAAATTCGTTAAAATGTTTGATTCGTTCCAACGGCGCTTCGCCGATGCTTTCTTTTCTTTCAAATTCCAAAAATCCAGTTGGCTTTCCCACTATACTCCCCTCCTATCCTCTTTTAATCTGATAAAATGCTTCAATTTGTGCCTGTTCTACACTGAGTCCCTTGCCTTCCAACTCGGAGATCTTCTGCATAACCTTCTTGTAATCATGTGGAATGATCTTCTTAAACTTCGGCAGATACTCACTGAAGTTATTCAGAATCTCTTTTCCTTTCTCAGAATTCGTATAGGCCACATGATCCGTGATCATGTTCTTAATCTCCATAACATCATATTTTGAAACGACCGGCTCGGAGGAAACCATTTCCCGATTCAGACGAAGATACAGGTCGCTGTCCTCGTCGAGCACATAAGCTACTCCGCCGCTCATTCCGGCAACAAAGTTCTTCCCGGTCTTGCCAAGAATCAACGCCACACCACCAGTCATATATTCACAGCCATGGTCGCCGACACCTTCGACAACCGCTGTCGCACCAGAGTTACGCACACAGAAACGCTCGCCGGCCACACCGTTGATGTACGCCTGGCCGCTGGTCGCGCCATAGAGAGCTACATTGCCGACAATGATATTCTCATCGGCCTTGAAACGAATGCCCTGTGGCGGATAGACGATCAGCTTCCCGCCGGAGAGGCCCTTGCCGAAGTAGTCGTTGCTGTCACCGATCAGTTCCAGCGTCAGGCCTTTTGGTATAAATGCTCCGAAACTCTGTCCGCCGGCACCAGTGCATTGTACCGTAAAGGTGTCATCATCCAGGGAATTATGATACCGCTTCGTGATCTCGGAACCGAAGATCGTTCCCAGCGCGCGGTCCGTATTGCCCACATCGATGGAAATGCTTCTCTTCTGCTTCTTCTCCAGCGCGGTCTTTAATTTGGTCATCAGCACCTTTTCATCGATGGTCTTTTCCAGTTCGAAGTTAAATGTATTTTTCTTGTTATAGCAGATCGGATGGTTCTTATCCACGAACGGATTATTCAAAATGTTGGACAGATCCAGATGATAATCCTTCGCTTCCGGACGTTCTTTCAGAAGATCGGAACGGCCTACCAGTTCATCCACCGTGCGCACGCCCAGCTTCGCCATGTATTCCCGCATTTCTTCCGCGATAAACATCATATAGTTCACAACGTACTCCGGTTTGCCTTTAAACCGCTTGCGCAGTTCCGGATTCTGGGTAGCCACGCCCACCGGACAGGTATCCAGGTTGCAGACACGCATCATGACACATCCCATCGAAATCAACGGTCCCGTAGCGAAACCGTATTCTTCCGCACCCAACGCTGCGGCAATCGCCACGTCCCGGCCGCTCATCAGCTTACCGTCGGTCTCGATGATGACCTTATTACGCAGGTCATTGCGGATGAGTGTCTGATGGGTCTCCGCCAGACCAAGCTCCCATGGAAGGCCCGCATTGTAAATAGAGTTACGCGGAGCCGCTCCGGTACCGCCGTCATATCCGGAAATCAGGATAACCTGCGCACCGGCTTTCGCTACACCGGCCGCGACCGTTCCCACACCCGCTTCTGACACCAGTTTTACAGAAATACGGGCGTCTTTGTTGGCATTTTTCAAATCATAAATCAACTGCGCCAGATCCTCGATACTGTAAATATCATGATGCGGCGGCGGAGAAATCAGGCTCACACCGGCGGTGGAATGTCTCGTCTTCGCAATCCACGGATACACCTTCCCACCTGGCAGATGACCGCCTTCTCCTGGTTTCGCGCCCTGAGCCATCTTAATCTGAATCTCCTGGGCACTGGTCAGATATTTGCTGGTCACACCGAAACGTCCCGAAGCCACCTGCTTGATAGCAGAACATTTATTCAGTCCGTCCGGTCCGACAACCAGACGTTCCAGATCCTCACCGCCCTCACCGGTGTTGGATTTGCCGTGAATCCTGTTCATGGCGATCGCCAGCGTTTCGTGGGCTTCCTTCGAAATCGAACCATAACTCATGGCGCCGGTCTTGAAACGTTTCACAATGCATTCCGCCGGTTCCACTTCTTCAATCGGGATCCCTTTTTCCGGATAATTGAAATCAATCAATCCCCGCAGGCTGACCGGAGAAGTCTCCTTATTGATCATGGACGTATATTCTTTGAACATCTCATAACTGCCCGTTCTCGTCGCTGTCTGTAATGTATGAATGGTCAGCGGATTATACAGATGCTCTTCTTTTCCACTTCGATACTGATGACTGCCCTCACTGTCCAGCGTCAGATCGGACTTCAACCCCAGGATATCAAAGGCTTTGGAGTGATGCACATCCACATCCTCCGCGATGTCATCCAAAGTAATGCCTTCCACACGGCTCACCGTATTGGTGAAATATTTGTCGATGACTTCCTTACTGATGCCGATGGCCTCAAATATCTGAGAACCCTGATAGGACTGCAAGGTGGAAATACCCATCTTGGAAGTAATCTTTACGATACCATGCAGCACCGCATTATTATAATCGTCTACCGCAGCATAATAATCTTTTTTCAGCAGGCCGTCCTGAATCAGCTTCTTGATGCCAAACTGCGCCATATACGGATTGATCGCGCAGGCACCATAACCGAGCAGGGTTGCGAAATGATGCACTTCCCGTGGCTCGCCGCTTTCCAGGATAATCTTTACAGAGGTACTCTTCTTCGTCTGAATCAAATGCTGATGCACGGACGATACCGCCAGCAGTGACGGAATCGCCACATGGTTCTCATCCACGCCTCGGTCCGTCAGAATGATAACGGTCGCGCCATATTTATGCGCCTGATCGACAGCGATATTCAGTCTCTGTAATGCTTTTTCCAGGTTCGTTCCTTTATAATACGTGATCGGCACATCTTTCGTCACGATATTGTTAATCTTCGCATGCCGAATCTTCAACAGATCCGTATTCGTCAAAATCGGATTATTGACTTTCAATACCCGGCAGTTCTCCGCCTTTTCTTCCAGGATATTTCCCTCATCGCCGATATAAATGGCAGTCGAGGTGACGATCTCCTCACGAAGGGCGTCAATCGGAGGGTTCGTTACCTGGGCAAAGAGCTGTTTAAAGTAGTTAAACAATGGCTGATGCCGCTTGGACAGCACCGGCAACGGGGAATCAATTCCCATGGCACTGGTCGCCTCGCCTCCATTTAAGGCCATCGGAAGGATAGAGGTCTTCAGATCTTCATACGTATAGCCAAAGGCCTTCATCAGACGGTTATTTTCTGTGTAACTGTACTCCTCTACCGCCACATTCGGGATCTTGATGTCATGGAGCTGCACCAGATTATTGGACAGCCATTCTCCGTAAGGCTGCTTCTTCACGAAAGAATCCTTCAGCACGTCATCGTCAATCAACTCGCCCTTGACGGTATCCACCAGCAGCATCTTGCCTGGATGCAGTCTCTCCTTTTTCACGATATGGGTCGGATCAAACTCCATAACACCCACTTCGGAAGAAAGAATCAGCTGATTATCGTCCGTGATATAGTAACGGGAAGGCCGCAGACCGTTTCTATCGAGGACTGCTCCCATGATATCTCCATCGGAGAACAGGATAGAAGCCGGACCATCCCACGGTTCCATCATCGTCTCATAATATTGATAAAAGTCTCTCTTTTCCCGGCTCATGCTGTCATCATTCTGCCATGGCTCCGGGATCGTGATCATCACGGCCAGCGGCATCGGCATACCGCTCATCACCAGGAATTCCAGCGTGTTATCCAGGCGGGCAGAGTCGGAACCGTTCGGGTCAACGACCGGCGTCAGCTTGATCATCTCATCCCGCAGATAATCGGACTCCATCTTTTCCTCTCTGGCCAGCATCTTGTCGGCATTGCCTCGGATGGTATTGATCTCACCGTTATGTACGATATAACGGTATGGATGTGCTTTCTCCCAGCTCGGCGTCGTGTTGGTGGAGAAACGGGAGTGCACGAGCGCGATGGCCGCCTCATAATCCGGATCGTGCAGATCGTTATAGAAATTACGCAGCTCGCCCACCAGGAACATACCCTTGTACACAATCGTTCGGCTGCTCAACGATACTACATATGTCGATTCATTGGACTGTTCAAACACCCGGCGCACAATGTACAGGCGACGATCGAAGTCCAACCCTCTGGCCACATCAAATGGCCGCTTCACAAAGCCCTGTACGATATAAGGCATGCAATCCTTCGCCTTCTTCCCCAGGATATCCGGCTGCACCGGAACCTCTCTCCATCCAAGGAAATTCAGCCCTTCCTTCTCCACGATGATCTCAAACATCTTCTTGGCGCGGTTCCTCTGCAGTTCATCCTGCGGCATGAAGAACATGCCAATGCCGTAATCTCTCTCCTGACCAATAGAAATGCCGAGGGAATCACAGGCCTTTTTAAAAAACTTGTGGGAAATCTGTACTAAGATTCCTACACCATCACCTGTCTTACCCTCGGCGTCTTTGCCGGCTCTATGTTCAAGATTCTCAACGATTTTCAAGGCATTCGATACGGTCTCATGGCTCTTCGCACCCTTGATGTTCACCACCGCACCGATACCACAGTTATCATGTTCAAACGCGGGATCGTAAAGACCCTGCTGCACATTCTCCTGATACATGGTCTCATCCTTTCTCTATGCATTATTATAGTAACTCATATCATGGCAACTCTTTTGTACCAGTTATCCCTGCGTATCTGATTAAAAATACACGAAAACAGCTGTACATTCTTTGTCTTATCGTCATTTGACTTTGCAAACGACATTTCGTTCATTTTTTCTTGCTCTGTTCATCTTACAATATTTTTTCTGTTTTGTAAACATAAACATTTTGCTTAATTTTCTAATAATTAGAAAATATTTTTATTTCCTTTAAGTTATCTGTTAATTTTTCTATTTTTCTTTTTTGTGAGGCAAAATATAGTTTGATTTTTATTGATTTTATCATAACAATGCATTTAAAAAAATACAAAAATCTAAGACCTCTCACTGTAATTCTCTCCATGTCACAAATTATATATACAATTCAGACAATTCAAAAAAGATGTTTTTAAATGATTTTCCTTCATTTGAAAACATCTTTTTGAGCTGATGAAAACCTATGGCGTAAGCTACCATCATGATATTGCTTTTCCATTTTTTATGACTGTCTTCAATTCCAGCTGCCGGTCAAGCAACACAACATCCGCCTTCTTCCCAACAGAGATGGACCCGTATCTGTCATAAACATGCAAACTTTTCGCCGGATTCATCGTCGCGCAGGCAATCGCCGTCTCCAACGGGATATCCATCTGCTTCACTGCCGTCCGCATGCAGTCCATCAGATTTGTCGCCGAACCGGCCAGGGCGCCATCCGAAACCAGGGTCGCGCGATTTCCAACGACCTTGACATCCAGGCCGCCCAGCGTATACTGTCCATCTGGCATGCCAGTGGCACGCATACTGTCGCTGATGAGAATCATGCGTTCGGCTCCCATCATTTTAAAGGCAGCTCGCACGGCCGAAGGATGAATATGAACTCCGTCACAGATGATCTCACACATGACATGCGGGCTGTCCATCGCCGCTCCCACAACGCCGGGCGCCCGGTGTGTAAATGCCGGCATGGCATTGTAGAGATGTACCGCATGGTTTGCGCCTGCTTCAAAGGCAGCTTTTGCCGTATCATAGTCCGCGTTGGTATGGGCGATAGAGATGTCCATCTTCTGTTTCATCGCACGGATGAACGCGGTCGCGTTTTCACTTTCTTCCGGGGCAATCCCGATAAATTTTACCAATCCTTCCGAGGCACGCAAAAAACTTTCACAGATTTCCTCATCGCAGGGAAGGATGTTTCGCTCATCCTGCGCTCCCTTTTTCACCGGGCTGATAAAAGGGCCTTCCATATTGACCCCAATCAAATCTGCACCCTGCCCGGGATTTTTCACATACTCTGCAGCATTTCGGAGAATATTTTCCAATTCCTCCACCGGCAGGGTCATGGTCGCCGGAGCGATGGCGGTCACGCCAACAGAGGCTTCGTATTTTGCAATGTTTTCTAACGCCTCTCTCGTCCCGTCACAGAAATCATAACCCATGCACCCGTGAAAATGAAGGTCGATTAGACCCGGAATGGCATAGCAGCCGTTTCCATCGATTACCTCCGCGCCATCTTTTTCTCCTTCCCCATTTCCAACAGGCAAGATTTTTCTTCCATCTGTCACGATTTCTGTAAACACGCCGTTTTGAATGGCAATCTCGCCATCCTTGAAATCTCTATTTTCTGTGTATACTTTTACATTTCTGATAACCATTTTTTCGTAACCCCTTTATCCATATCTCTACTGTTCACGGGGTACGTGGACAGTAGCTCCATATTCTTTTTCAGATACCGTGCCGCTTCGCTTTTCCCTCTTCCAGCGCCCACAGCGTGCTGTCATGCATCGTCTCCCTGGCGTTTTTATCCATCTCCACATAGTAAGAATAGATAATATCCAGGATAATCAAAATCGGATACTGCGGGGAAATGACATTTCCATGATTCAGATGTTTCAGGGATGGCAACAGGATAACCTCTGTGCAGAATCTCGCGAATTCGTCCCGGTTATTCGCCGTCAGCAGCACAGTCTTCGCCCCTCTTTTATACGCTTTTTCCAACAGAAAAAGAATCTCCTCTTTTTCTCCGCTGATACTGATACCAAAAACAAGACAGTCCTTCTTTTGAAATACTGCCTGCATCCTGATCAACTCCGAATCCGTCACCGAATCGACATCAACGCCAATCCTCATAAAACGAATCTCCATCTCTCTGGCCGCCAGGCCGGAGCTTCCCATGCCACATACCAGGACTTTTTCCGCCTTCGACAGATAGCGGGCGATTCTCCCGATCTGATTTTCGTCCATCAGACTGTATGTCTTGTTGAGGAGCTCCTGATAGGCATTCAAAACCATGCAGGCATTATCCGTGACCGTTTCCTGCTTTTCCACGAAGGTTTCCTCATATTGGTATATGAATTCCCGATAACCCCGGTAGCCACATTTTTTCGCGAAGCGGGACAGGGACGCCTCCGAGACGAAGAGCTTGTCCGATATAGCCTTCGCCGAGAAATCCTCTTTCTTCCTGTTATGGATAAAATAATCGGCGATATTCTTTTCCACCGTCGTAAACTTGTCGTAGTTTGATTCTATGATCGGCACCACAGATTTTACATAATATTCCATCCCCTGTCCCTCAATCCTTCTCTTGCTTAAACTCGATCCTCGATTCCTTCTGTCCTGCTCATCTTCTCTGTCGTGCCTTAAAATGATAATACGCACCCAGCATCCCGGCATCATTTCCATATTCTGCGAAGGCAATCTGCGTATGCTTCGCAATCTCCCTGGCCAAATATTGATCCAAAGCATCCTGGATTCTATGCTGCAGAAACTCTTTCTGTGCCATGATGCCTCCGCCAAGTACGACTATTTCCGGATTAAGCACATAACAGATATTCGCGATTCCTTTTCCCAGCGCATCGCACATCTCCTCAATCGCCTTGTTGCAGTGCATATCTCCTTTTTTCGCTTCTTCAAAAATATGATATCCGTCCCAGAGCTCTTCCGGCTCCTGTTTCCAGGCCGCCACCTTTCTCGTCAGGGAAGAGGCCGAACCCATCGTCTGAAAATCGCTGTCTCCGAGATGCATATACCCGACCTCACCGGCGCTTCCCACGCATCCGTGGAGCACCTTCCCGTCCAGCATGACGCATCCGCCGATTCCGGTACCAACCGTAAGCATCAGGACATTTTTCCTTCCCCTGGCCGCTCCCGACTCGCATTCCGCCAAGCCGGCGCAATTGACGTCATTTTCCACTTCACAGGGACAGGCAAATATATTTTCCAGCGTGTTTTTATAGCATATTCCCGTGTAATCAGGAATCAATGATGACGCGAAAAAAATCTCGCCTTTTTCAATGTCTACCATGCCGGCTGTCGAAATGCAGATGCCGCTGATTTCATTTCCCACATCTTCCTGGCGCTTCTTCAGTTCTTCCACGATGGCAATCACCTTTGCCAGCACAGACGGTCCGCCCTGGTCAGCTTCTGTCTTTCTCTCCTTCCGCTCTCTGATACAGGCATTTTCATCGATGATCCCATATTTGATCGCTGTTCCGCCAATATCGATACTGATATATTCTCTCATGCGACCTCCATTCTATCTCTCATTATAGGCAATTTTTATCTCTTCCACAATCATTTCCTTGCCATATCCATGCAAAAAACACATGGATATGGCTTGGGAAATCGTTTTTGACACTTATGATATTCTCAAATACGCACTTTAAAGATTGCCTTTTTTATGGTTTCCGGCTTATCAACCTGTACTGCTGTACGATGCGCATCCTCAGGATAACAGATCAGGAAATCTCCCGCCCTTAAAATCACAGAGCTGTTCTTCTCCCCGTCGAGAGGGAGAAAATCTTCATCCTCCACGTAATCTTTTGCTGTCATATTGTGGATAAAATTCAGATCAATCTGCTCTGTTCCGCAAAGCATGAAATGTACATCAAGATATTTTCTGTGCGCCTCCCAAAAACGGTCTTGCGCTCTGGTCGTCGTATATTCCACAACATTTACAAACAGGCGATTTCCATCAATCTCATGACTTCCCGTATCATAGGATTCCAGGTCATGCGTACCTGCATACTGTATGCATTCTTTTACTGTTTCCTCCAGATAATAAAATTCTTTCAGATTATTTATATTCCCAAATATCATGTGCTTCCTCCCTGCCTCGATTATTTTCCCCCTAAGTTTGATGCCCTTTTATTCTCAGTTTTTGTAAATCGTCGTATTCGGCTCCGGTAAAGATTTGTCGCCTTTTACCCTTTTCCAGATCATGCTCGCCGGAATCCCCACTACAAGGGACACGATGATGGAAATGATGGAATAGGACCAGATGGAAACCGCATCTGCAGGCACGAAATATTTGATGTACACCATCACTGCCGAGGCAGCAATAAATGCCATCGTTGCCCCGAAAGTATTCGCCACCTTGGTGAATGCTCCAAGGATAAAGGTTCCGACCAGAATGCCAAGCACCAGTCCCATGAAACCATTAAACCACTCGTAAGCGGATGTTACATTTCCATTTGCCAGCACCATCGCCACAATGATGGCAAAGATGCCGACCAGAAGGGAGACGATCTGTCCGATTTTCGTCTGCTTCTCCATACTCAGCTCCTTTTTCGACAGGAGCGCCTGAATGTCCATCGTCCAACTGGCCGCGATCGAGTTCAACCCGGTAGACAATGTAGACTGTGCCGCCGCGTAGATTGCCGCCAAAAGGATGCCCGTCACACCTACCGGCAGCTCATAAGCGATGTAGGACGCGAAAATCTGGTCCTGTGCAGCTGCAGGCGGAAGAGCGTTTTGCTGATAGAACACATACAATCCAGTGCCGATCAGATAAAATACCGTGGCGATGAATATAGATAACGCGCCGTTTGTGAGCATCATTTTGTTCAGCTTTTTCGTATCTGTTGTTGTCGTGAAACGCTGCACGATATCCTGACTGGACACATAAGAACTCATCGTGTTAAATCCGGCGCCGACAATCATCAGGAAAACACTGTCCTTGAGGATATTGATGTTAAAAATCGGCTGGTCCACCGCCAGGAATTTATGTTCCACAGAAAATGCGGTGAAAACCGCCCCGATTCCTCCGTCAATGTGTGCGAGAAGGAACAGCAACGCAAAAGTAACGCCGATCAGAAGCACAGATCCAGGGATAAAGTCCGTCCACAATACCGATTTTAATCCGCCGGTGTACGAGTAGATAATCGCGATGATTCCCATGATGATAATCAGCAGATTCACATTAATCCCAGTCAGGCTGCCAAGCACCATGCAGGGGAGATACATGATAATGGACATCCGCCCGATCTGATAAATAATAAACATGACCGCGCCAAGTATCCTGAGACCTTTGCTGTGAAACCGCAGTTCCAGATAATGGTAAGCAGTATCAATGTTCAGCTTACTGTAAATTGGCAGGAAAAACCGGATCGTCAGGGGAATCGCCAGCAGCATGCCAAGCTGCGCAAACCACATGATCCACGTTCCGGCGTAGGAATTTCCCGCCAGTGACAAAAAGGAAATGGGGCTGAGCAATGTCGCAAATATCGACACCGACGTCACCCACCACGGCACGGTTCCGTCTCCCTTGAAATATTCCTTCCCTTTCATTTCCTTCTTCGCGAAATGGAGACCGGCAAACAAAACTGCAGCCAGATATACAACTAAAATAATCAGATCAATTCTTGTAAAACCTTCCATGTTCTTTCTCCTCATATCTATATCATTTATGTTTCCATTGAAACACTGCTGTTATGCCAGATATTCCATCCTGGCAACGCGAATCATTTCCGCTGCCTCTTCCACAATCACCCTGTCACTGTCAACCAGTGGTGGGAGCGGCTCTCTGACTCCGCCCAGTTCCAGTCCTTCATTCATCTTAAGAACCGCCTTAATTACGGCATACATATTTCCATGTGCCGAACACATTTTATAGATAATGGCATCAACGGCATACTGAATCTCCCTGGCTACATCCATGTTCCCTACCCTGATACATTCATCAAGTTGCAGATACAACTCCGGCATAGCCCCATAGGTTCCACCGATGGCCCCTTCCGCTCCGATGGCGCGCCCGCTGATAAACTGTTCGTCCGGGCCGTTGAAAATGATATAATCTTCCCCGGCCTCCTGCTGAAACATCTGGATATCCTGCACCGGCATGGACGAGTTCTTCACTCCGATCACCCTCGGATTCTTCCGCATCTCGGTAAACAGGCTCTGCGTAAGCGCCACTCCGGCAAGCTGCGGGATATTATAAATCACGAAATCCGTATTTGGCGCCGCCGCGCTGATATCGTTCCAATACTGAGCAATTGCATACTCCGGGAGATGAAAATAGATGGGCGGAATGGCGGCAATGGCATCCACGCCCAGACTTTCCGCATGTCGCGCCAGCTCCATGCTGTCTTTCGTATTATTGCACGCAACGTGTGCGATGACCGTAAGCTTCCCTGCTGCTACCTTCATAACATTCTCCAGGAGAATCTTCCGGTCTTCCACACTCAGGTAAATGCACTCTCCGGAAGAGCCGTTCACATAGACGCCCTTTACTCCCTTTTCCACAAAATATCCGGTCAATGCCTGTACTCCCTCGGGGCTGATGTCGCCTGCCTCGTCATAACATGCATAAAATGCTGGAATAACTCCCTTGTACTTATCAAGATTTCTCATGGTATACTCTCCTTTTCTTTTTTATAACCAATAGCTTGTTGCTGCTTTCAGATTATTCGTCTTTCTGTTAAAGATCCAAAGATCCCCTCGCGACGGAATTTCTTCTTGGCAATTTCATAAATGTTTCATAATAATAATCCATGACTGCTTTATCACTTTTGCTCTCATTTCAATGCATCCGCAAATGTCCTGGTAATCAGCTGCGGTCTGGTAATTGCCGAGCCGACAACCACACTATATGCTCCCAACGCAATCACCCGCTTCGCCTTTTCCGGCGTATCGATATTGCCCTCCGCGATGACCCGATGCTTCGTCTGGCTCACAATGTTCCTTAAAATCTGGAAATCATTTGCTTCGATGCGGTCTCCTCTGCTCTGTTCGGTATATCCGACCAGCGTCGTACCAATATAATCAAATCCCAGCTCATCCGCATGAAGCGCCTCGTCTACTGTGGAGCAATCGGCCATCCATAATTGATCCGGATACCTCTCTTTGATCTGATGAAAGAAATCATCCAATCTCACACCTTGCGGCCGAACTGCTCCGGTCGCGTCAAGAGCGATCATCTCCGGTTTCACCTCCATCAGTTCTTCGATTTCCTTCATTGTCGGCGTGATGTACACTGGACTATCCAGATAATTGCGCTTTACAATGCCGATAATCGGCAGATTCACCTGAGACCGAATCTCCCGGATATCTTCCCTGGTGCCGGCTCGTATTCCCATGGCGCCTCCCATCTTCGCCGCCAGGGCCGTCCTTCCCATGATGAAGGAAGAATGTAGTGGCTCGTTCGGTAGTGCCTGGCAGGATACGATTAATTTTCCTGCCAGTTGTTCTACTTTTTTGCTCATGCTTGCTTACCTCCTTTGCATTTTCGCCAAGTATATCATGTTTGAATTTGTTTTCAAGAGCATTTCACTCTTCTGAAAGTTCTTTCATATTTTTCCAAATACACCGCTTTTTTATCCACATTTTAAGCTTCCAAATTTGTTCATTTTGTACATTTTCCAGTTATTTCTTTCAATGGATGAAAGTAGCACCAAAACGCCTCATTTCAGTTGAAAAAAAAGAAGATTCGGGTATACTTTAAGACAAGGAACGGTGATCACTTAATACTATAAATACTATTTACGACAAACCTGACTGTATCAAAAGGCTATACCCGAACATCACGATTATGATTGCTGTGAGAATTCATGAACTGTAACCGGATTCTCCAAATCATCACTTCAAAATGTTCTCTTTCATTGTCAGATTACAGTCAATACGTTTTTAATAATTATGAAAATTAATACAGAAAGGAATACATTGACATGATTATTATCAGAGCAAAAGATTATCAGGATATGAGCCGCAAGGCAGCAAATATTATTTTCGCGCAGATTACTATGAAACCGGACAGCGTTCTTGGTCTTGCCACTGGTTCTTCCCCGGTCGGAACATACAACCAGCTCATCGAATACTATCAGAACGGAGACCTGGATTTCTCAAACATCACCAGCATCAATCTGGATGAATACCAGGGACTGGCGCCGGATAACGAACAGAGCTATCGTTACTTCATGGACACTCATCTGTTTCATCAGGTAAATATTGATAAGGCACGCACCTTCGTGCCGGACGGACTGGAAGCAGATACAGAAAAAGCATGTCGGGATTACGATCAGATCATCTCGCACGAGGGTGGAATCGACCTGCAGCTGCTGGGACTTGGCCGTAACGGCCACATTGGTTTCAACGAACCCGGCGAAGCTTTCGAGAAAGGAACCCATTGCGTTCCACTGACAGAAAGCACCATTGAAGCAAATAAACGTTTCTTTGCCTCGGAAGCTGATGTCCCCAGGCATGCTTACACCATGGGAATCCAGAGCATCATGCAGGCAAAAAAAATCCTCGTCATCGTCAGCGGTGCTGACAAAGCCGAGGCATTAAAGGAGATGGTTCAGGGTTCCATCACTCCAAAGATTCCTGCTTCCATCCTCCAATTACATCATGATGTAACAGTTGTTGCCGATGAGGCGGCAATGAGTAAAATGGCTGAATAATCAATATGGTTAAAATAGTGCAGCTACGAATGACTAATTTCATCTGACGTACACTCTGCGCTAACTAAGAGTCATTTTTGAGGAACAAAACCAACCGTTTGAGTACGACATTTGTACCAGCACTAACATCAATCAAAAATCAGGAATTTTTACAAGTATTTATCCGTTGTTAATGTAATAGCAAACGAAAACCCCGGCCACTGCTTTTTGTACTCACCGGGGTTTCCTTCTAACATCCTGTACACAGGATAACAATATCCTTTTTTCATCATCATTTCATCAATCAAAAGATAACTCTCTCAGACCATTATCCTGAATACCATCCTCATCCTCTTCCAGAATCAAATAGGTTCTTCTCCTGACCCGGTTTAATATATCTAAAGCTTCCAAAGCATCCTGCTCACCAACATACATAAAATCATCTCCTGGATATCTGGCATCAAAATAAAAATCACCAAGCCACTTGACATCTTTTTTATCCACATCCCAATCATCATACTTTTCCTGAATCTTACCGAAAATTGTACGCAGGTTATGAGACTTCATCAGTTTCAGAGCCCTTTCATCATCAATAAACTTTTGATTTAGAATCGCCTTAAAAAACTTCTCACAAGACTGCGCAGCAGTCGAAGCAACCGAATTATAAACACCGTAGGATTTGAAAGTTTCCATACCAGCTTTCGCAAAAAGATAATCGTTCTCCGCCAAGCCTAAATACGAATTCAGGTTTAAATTATTTTTCCCAAACAACCCGTCCATACTTCTTTACCTCCAAGACAAACCGTGATGTACCATACCTCAACTCATCCATGGTGTAAAAAACCGCGTCCGTTTTAACACCAGCTAACGGATCTAGCATGATATCCTGAATCTCTTTCTTCAGATGAAAATCTATCTTGTCCTCTGTTACAAACATCAGATCCAGATCGGACTCAATCGTGATTTTATTCTTAGCGCAACTGCCAAAAAGAATGACAAGAACCAGATCCAGATCATAATGATTGATCACATCAATATCATTTTTTAATTTATTAAGAAATCTATCAGGAAGTTGTATTTTATCCGGAATAACAACCATATAAAAACGCCCCCAGTCATTGTTTATACCACTCCTTCTATCAGAACCTTATCTCCAAGAATCATTTCTCTGACACCGCATACTTTCTTTTTATTGAAGTTAAAACTTAACATATATCCCTTCTTCATATGGTAATAATCCAGGTAATCAGAAAGCTGCTTTTCTCCGCGCTCATTATAAGCATTGCCTCGCCAAATCTTTAGTTCAAGAATATTTTGCTCTCCCTGATAATAAATAACCAGATCCATTCGTTCATTATTTCTTGTCTGTGGCTCAATGCTATAATTTCCCACTCCATTAATGATAGGTTTTAGAAACAAGAGAAAATACTTTCTTCCTACCTTTTCAAGGAACTTCTCATCTTCGTCTCCATAAAGTTCTGCAAACGCTTCAATAAATTTTTCCAAAATTCTTCTGATATCAAGATGGCCTCCGACAACAAATTGATTCCTTTCCTGTACACCAATAGCATATAATTTATTGTTAGCAAATTCTTCTGCTATAAAAGTATTATAAAGAACCGCTTCAAAAATCCGATTTGCTATTACTGCCATTTCATCTTCATTCCGAATAAAGCCAAACATCGTGGCATCTTTAATATAAGAAGCCGTTGCGACATAAGGGATTGGACTGCCATTAAAAAGTAATTCTTGCAAAAGGGATTTCAGTTCTGGATACATCCTTAATTTATCTAATATTGATTCATAAAGCGGATTATCTTCTTTTATAATTCTTTTTACTGCTTCATTGACGCCGTCCTTCGTCCACACGCTACTTTTATCTGGAAAAATAGTGTTTCCTGCTATTTTTTCATCCAAAATCTTACAAATACGTGAAACCAATACCGGATAACCTGATGTATAATTATATATCAATTCAGATATTCCATTTACATCCATGCCAGTATGATAATCGCTTTCATATTGTAGCAACATCTTCGCGATATCCGTTACTCCAAAACTCATGTCTACATCAAAATCTGCCGCTATGTTCCATGGACTGTTCTCTTTATGTTCCTCATCCGAACGAATTTTTCTTTTTATACTACGAATATCGTAAACTCCTGCCAGAATCACCGACTGAAATGCCGGAACATTCGGACGTTTTAAATAGAATGCTCTTAGTTGCGCTAAAAAATCCAGAAACACCTGATTATTTGTTGCAGAATCTATTTCATCAATAATAAGAACCGGTGCTTTCTCCAATTTACCGCACCACGTCTTAATAACTTTAAAAAGAGCTCGCAAGGAGTTAATTCTTGCACTCTTTTCTGCAAAAGCGACCAGTTGCTCCCGAATCTCTTCCGGGAAATCCTCGACCGCATCCAACATTTCTTCCGCAAACGCCGCCACAAAATTCTGCGTACTCTCAAATGACAGTGCATCCATTACCTGAAAATCCATGCTTACTACCACATAGTCTTTTTTCAGAAAAGCAGCAAGCGCTTGTAATGTGGTAGTTTTTCCATATTGTCTGGCCCGATTCATCACAAAATAATCCCCTGCGTCCACCATTTTTTTAATAGATTCAAGCCTGGAGGTCAAATCTACCATGTAGTGAACCTCCGGTCTGCAGGCTCCATTTACATTAAATATTTTTGCCATGGATCAACACACCTCCCACAATAGGTTGCCCTACTTCAAAAATATTTTTATTCATATAATTATAGCAATCAACTTCATACCGTTTATTATGGTGCCAATCGCGTGCTGTACACGCAGTCATCCCTTCCGCAATCGTGCACAATCTTTTATATATTATACGACAAATTATTTTTATTATTCAATACCATTATACACACGCAATGCGTGCAAAGCAACCAAAATTATCAGGATAGATAGAAATTAGAAAAATTAACAAAATTAGTATTACAAACCAATGTCGCTTATGTTACAATGTTTACAGACTAGAAAGAGGCTAGTTGTCCATAAAAAGGCAAACGAATACCCCCCGGGAGACTGTCCGACAACCACCCCATAGGGGTGTAGATTGAAAAGCTGAATCCGG
>JAJQDO010000057.1 GCA_021202175.1 Clostridiales bacterium
AAGTTTCAAAATAGGCGGGGCTAAAAATCGGTATTTTCCGATAGCCCCTTTTTTGTTTGTCAGGGCAAGACACTGTTCCCATTGTGTTTTTCGCTTTTTGTGAATCCCCATGTTTGACGAGTTGGTTGTAGGAATGTGTTGAAAAATGTTCTCGTCATTTTGATATTATTCTAATAATTAATAATTTACGAAGTGGATAATGAAAGGATTCGCATTGGGGAGATGTTTGGATTCCTGAAAGAAAGGGATGGAGTGGTGTGCATTATTTCCAATCGGGTTTTTGAAATGAAACTGTATAATCTTTTACTTTCAGAGGAGGAGACGGATAGCAAGCTATTTACAACCGCGGAAATGGAAAAAAATCAATTTATCAAAGGTGGTCTTCTCCAAATGGATCTTGTATTAAGGAAATTTTGTCAGTATTTTGAAGAAATATATGCAGACGCTGATGATCAGTTCGTCGAAGATAATGGTAGGAGAATCTTTTTGATTTTTTTGAAACCGATTATCAATGGAAATGGCAATTATTATATAGAGGCCAGAACACGGAACATGAAGCGAACGGATGTTATTATTGATTATAAAGGAATACAAAATGTTCTGAAAATGAAAATCTGGCATGGTCAGGAGTATAATCAACGTGGTGAAGAGCAGTTGTTAGAATATATGGAATATTATCATTTGCAAAAAGGACATATGCTTAGCTTTAATTTTAATAAAAAGAAAAAAACAGGTATCCATGAAATTATTTTTGGCGATAAAGTGTTGGTTGAGGCTGTTGTATGAATGATTGTTGACAATATGCAACGATGCGTTTTATTATATAATTAAAGACAGGATGATAGGAGTAATTATATTATATGACAAATGAAATATATACGTTAAAACAAATAAAAAATATATTAAATCCTGTCTTTAAACGATACAACATAAGAAGAGCGGTTCTTTTCGGATCTTATGGAAAGGGATGCGCAAATGAACAAAGTGATGTGGATTTGTTGGTTGACAGTGGTTTAAAGGGTTTGAAATTTGTAGGACTGATTGAGGACGTGAGAACAGCTGTCGATAAAGATGTAGATGTGTTTGATGTTTCTCACTTGGATTATAATTCTGAAATAGATTCAGAAATAAGGAATACAGGAGTTTTGATTTATGAGAAATGATGTGATTTATATGGAGGAAAAAGATGGCAGAGACCCCGAGGGATGACAGCAAGATCATTTTATTTGAGCAGACGGCGATACCAAAGGCTGTCATGACACTGGCCATACCGACGGTGCTGAGCAGTCTGGTAATGGTCATTTATAATTTAGCGGATACGTATTTTGTCGGGCAGCTGAATGACCCGGTGCAAAATGTGGCTGTCACGCTGGCCGCACCGGTATTGCTGGCATTTAATGCCGTCAATAATCTATTTGGTGTCGGTGCGGGAACTGCTATTAGCAGAGGGATGGGAATGCGGGAGTATGATGCCGTATTGCGTTACAGTGCCTTTGGCATATATGGCGCACTGGTCTGTGGTATTTTGTTTTCGTTTTTTGCGACTCTTTTGAAGACGCCGCTTCTCTATCTTCTGGGAGCAGAAACAGATACTTTTGTGGCGACGGGCAGTTATTTATTCTGGACCTGCACCTGTGGCGTGGTACCTGCCATATTAAATGTAGTGATGGCAAATATGTTCCGCTCGGAGGGCTCGACATTCCATGCCAGTATCGGCACTATGAGTGGCTGTATCCTGAACATTATTCTGGATCCGTTTTTTATTTTGCCATTTGGCCTGAATATGGGCGCGGCAGGAGCTGGTCTGGCGACATTTATCAGCAACTGTGTGGCCTGTGTCTATTTCTTTGTTTTGATGCGTGTCAAAAAGGGAAAGACCTATGTTTGCGTGAATCCGCTGAAGGCAAAACCGACGAAGAAGATTGTCTGGGAGGTATTCTCGGTGGGCTTCCCGGCGAGTATCCAGAACCTGTTGAATGTGACCGGCATGACGATTATGAATAATTTCGCCTCGGGTTATGGCACGGTTCCAGTTGCTGCGATCGGTATCGCCTATAAGGTAAATATGATTCCGATGTATATCGGGATGGGTGTATCCCAGGGATTCATGCCCCTGATCGGTTATACCTATGCAGGAAAACGGACGGAGAGAATGAAAGAATGCCTGAACTTTACCTTGAAAATGGTGTTAGGTTTCATGGTGGTGATGATGGCTCTTTATATGGTTCTTGCAAAAGGATTGATTTCTTTGTTCATTGCAAATGAAGAAATTATCAGTTGTGGTGCCATCTTACTTCGAGCGATGGCGATTGGTATTCCTTTTTTGGCCTTTGATTTCACCTGTGTGGGGGTTTTTCAGGCTTGTGGTAAGGGAATGTTCAGTTTTGTCTTCGCTGTATGCAGAAAACTGGTGCTGGAGATTCCGGCTCTCATTATACTGAATAAGATTTATCCATTATATGGTTTGGGATATGCGCAGCTGGTGTCGGAGATTGTATTGTCGATCATAGCTTTCTTCGTTTTGAGAAAGTTGCTGGCGGATTTGGATAAGGAATGATTAAAAAACCCGGGAGATGGAAATCATCTTTCCGGGTTTTGCATATTGTCTGTCTACGGATGCTTTTCTGCATATATTCATTTATTCAATCTTCAACAGTGCTTTCTTTTTTTGCCATACACAACCGTTCGTAGAATGCAGGTAATTCTTTGTTCAGTTTAACAAGGCTCCCAGATTCATTCAGGAAACAATGGGTGCTTTCTCCGGTGCAGACGATTTTTCCGTCGACAGTCATCGTATATCCGAGTACGAGCTTAATGCTCTTGAGTTCTTCAATGTGCACCGATATTTCTATCACGTCCGGAAATGTGGTGCTGTGTTTGTAATGGCATTGCAGCGAGACTACCGGAGAACCGATACCATCCGCTTCCATTTTATCGTAGCCATATCCTAACTGTTCCATGAAATCAATGCGTGCTTCTTCCATAAAACGAATATAGTTGGAGTGATGGGTAATCCCCATGCGATCGGTTTCATAATATTTTACCTTGTGTATATAGTTCTTCATTGGAATCCTCCATTTCTGATGTCTTCTCTGCGATACGAATAACATTGATTTGAATTTTGTAACTTTGATGATGTTTTCGAAAATAATATATTATCCTGATTATCTTTGCAAATTTTTGGTATGCATATTATCCATACTTTTATGCCGCCAGCGGCGGTATGGTAACATAAATGAATAAACGGCTTTGCCTTGCAACACATTTTAGCACAAATATCAGTTTTTGACTACATATTCCATGGGTGAATAGAGATAGAAAGATTGCTGCTGTGACTTGACGAAAATTAGGATTTGTCGCATGAATTTTCATGCGATTCCATAAAATGGAGATTACTGTTGACTATTGCAAAAGATAATCGTACAATAGAGTCACTGGTCATGGATAAATTCCTTTACGCTGTAAAAGCTACGTATGCAAGTTGGCATAATCGATGCTTTCTTAAAAATACAGCTTGCAGACGTACATGAATGAGTCATGGTATTTTTGGCGCCAGAATTTATGCACCGGGCCGGAATACATAGAGAGAAGAAAGGGATTTTTCATGTCAGCTGAAACAAATCATTATCTTGAAACAGAACCGTTAGGGAAGCTTATGGTAAAGTATATGATTCCCTGCATTGTCGCCATGCTGGTGGCGGCTCTTTATAACATCGTAGACCAGATTTTTATTGCGAATGCTTCTTATCTGGGCTCCTATGGGAATGCTGCTAACACAGTGGTATTTCCCATGACGGTGGTGGCGATTGCCATTGCGGTCATGATTGGGAACGGATGCCGTGCCTTTGTCAGCATCAGCCTTGGCGCAAAAAGATGAGAGGAAGCCTCCCAGGGCGTTGGTAATGCCATATCTGCCGTTATCGTGGTCAGTCTGGCACTTACAGCGATTTACCTGCTGTTTCAGGAACCGATTATATCCATGTTCGGTGCCAGGGTGAACGAAGAGACATTTCGACTTTCAAAGGAGTATTTTTTCTGGATTACGCTGGGTATTCCGTTTTATATGTTTGGTCAGGCGATGAACCCTGTCATTCGTTCGGATGGGAATCAGAATTATGCTATGGGAATGCTCCTGGTGGGCGCCGCGTTTAATATTATTTTTGATCCGATCTGCATATATGTGCTCAAGTGGGGGATGATGGGGGCCGCGATCGCGACCATCGGCGGACAGATTCTTACTGCAGTCATGGCAACTGTTTACCTGCCTCGGATGAAAGCCACGCCTTTGAGCAAAAGTTGCTTTTCGTTTCAGTGGAAAGTGCTGAAAAGAGTGTTGACCCTCGGGGTATCGGATTTCTTTTCCCAGTTTTCCATCGTACTTTCCATGGCAGCGACGATCAATATGGCGGTAAAATACGGCGCATTGGATCCCATATTCAGTCAGGCGGAATACGCACAGATTCCAACGGCAATCGCGGGTATCGTTTCAAAGTTTTTCCAGATCGTCATTCAGGTTTCGGTAGGTATGGCGGCTGGCTGTACGCCGATTGTCGGTTATAATTATGGAGCGAAAAGAAATGACCGGGTAGTAGGGGTGATGAGACGGCTGATGACGGCAGAGTTTGTTCTGGGTCTTGTCGCCACACTTGTTTTTCTTATTTTCCCGTATCAGCTGATGCTGATTTTTGGTTCAGAGAGTGAGGGCGTGTATTATACAGAGTTCGCTGTCTGGTTTATACGAGGTCAGCTTTGCCTGCTGCCTCTGGCCTGTGTGGATAAGGGAAGCTTTATTTTCCTGCAGGCTCTCGGAAAACCAAAGGAAGCCTCCATTTTATCCGTTGCTCATGAGTTTATCTTCAACGTTGGTTTTGCGTTGCTGCTTCCAATGATCTGGGGGCTGTATGCACTGCCGTTTTTCATGCCGCTTTCAGACGCTTTTGTATTTATTGGTGTCGTGTTTGTTTTGGCGCGGGTAGTCAGAGAGATGAGAGAATCGATGCAGACCGACGTCGATTCTTCCGAGACAGAGAGGTTTGTGCCTTCTTCGGAGCCGGCATTGACTGACAGAATTATTACGATCGGACGTTCTTATGGTTCTGGTGGCAGGTCGGTGGGTAGGCTGCTGGCGGAAAAACTGAACATACCTTATTATGATGCGGCTTTGCTGGAGGAAACGGCTAAGCATTCCGGTCTGAGTCAGAAATATCTTGCGGGGATGGATGAAAAACCGGTTTCTTCCACAATGCTTTATCAATATGGCTTTAATTTTAACCACGATAGTTTCCTGGAAAATCAGGCCAGGCAGGCACAGCAGGAGGTTGTTGCGATGGTAGCCGCCAAAGGACCGTGCGTTATAGTCGGACGTCGGGCGGATCAGGTTCTGAAGGATTCTACAAATCTGGTGCGTATATTCATCACGGGCTCCAAAGAATCCAGAGTGCAGAGGATTTCGGAGCGTGATCATCTGACAGAAAAAGAGAGCGCAGCCAAACTGGAAAGGATAGACAGAGAAAGGGCTGCTTACTATAATTTGTATGCGGAAAGCCACTGGGGCGAAGCCGAGACCTATGATCTCTGTATCGAGACAGATCGATTGGGGATAGAAGGCGCAGTGGACGTGATTCTCACAGTGGTCAAAGCGATGGAACAGGCGTGAATTAAGAAAGGTGAAAAGATTGATAGTGCAGGTGTAAATTAGGAAAGTGAAAGATTAACAGAGTAAGTGTGAGTTAAGATATCTGATCAGACTGGTTGTATAGACATGAATTTGGAAAAATGACAGAAAAATGGGAGGAGGATAGTGCCTCCCGTTTTCTGTTTTTTTCTGTGTTTTCTTTTATACAACAGCCTCAATCAGTATCTTATCCCCAAAAGTAATCTCTTTTACACCTGGCTTTTTATTTTTATTGAAGTTGAAACTCACCATGTGGCCTGTTTTCAGATGATAGTGCTCGAGATATGCAGAAAGCTGTTCTTCGCCGCGTTTGTTATAGGCGTCACCGTGCCAGATTTTCATCTCAATGATATATTGTGTTCCGTGGTAATCAATAATCAGATCGGTGCGTTCCTGGTTTCTGGTACGGGATTCCACGTAATAATTGCCATCCCCATTAATAATTGGTTTCAGGAACAACATAAAATATCTCCGACCATCTTCCTCAATGAATTTCTGATTTTGGTCACCATAAATGTCGTCAAAATATTCGACAAATTTTTCGAGGAGCAGTCGCATATTCAACTGCCCGTTGCTGATAAATTGATTTTTATTTCTGGAAGCGGTGCGGAACATTTCACCACTCTGTGCCGCAGGTCTTGCCAGAAAATAGTTATATAATCTGGTTTCAAATATCCTGTTTGCAATCTGTAAGGTTCCATTCTCGGCCTTCGCGAAGCCGAACATCAGGAGCATATCGGTTGCGGAATCATCGGCATTGTAAAGGATGGTTTCGCCTTGGAATAACAACTGATCAATCAGTTCTTTCATCTCTGGATAGTCGTTTAATTTTCCAATCAAGGACTCAAACAGGGAATTCTTCTCATAGAGCAGCATATTTACCGCGCGTAATACCCCGGCTTTTGTCCAGACGTCGGATTTGCTTGAGAAATATGTGACCGTGTTTTTTGTGTTGTCCAAATTGCGCGTGGATTGTGAGGTCGGGTTATCCGAAACAAACGATGTAGGTGTAAAATTAAAATCTACGGCCAAATTTTCCTGGAAATCCGATGCATTATTTTTCAAAGTGCCGATTAATTTCTCGTCCATCAATTTACAGAGGCGGGAGACCAGGAATGGATATCCGGAGGTATAGTCGTATAACAGCGTCGCGATGGCATCGATGTCCATGCTAGTGTGGTAATCGGATTCATATTGGCGAAGCATTCCGGCAATATCGGATACGGAAAAGCTCATGTTAATGTCAAAATCCGCGGTGATATTCCAGGGACTGTTTTGTTTATGTTCTTCGTCAGGACGAACCTTTTTTCTGATATTACGTATATCATAGACACTGGCCAGTATTACCGACTGAAAGATTGGTGTGACATCACTATCAAGATATCCTGCCCTTAATTGTGCCAAAAAATCAAGAAAAACCTGATTGTTTGTGGCGGTATCTACTTCATCTATGATTAAGACAATTGGTTTTTCCGTGTCGCTGCACCACTGATAAATGACCTTGAACAATGACTGTAAAGAATTGATTCTGGCCGTGCCATCCACGAATTGTAAAAATCTTTCTTTTATATTACCGGGAAGATTATGTGCAAGGTAAAGCAATTCTTCTGAAAAAGCAGCCACAAAAGATTGTTCGTTTTCAAAGGATAGGGAACTGATTTTTTGAAAATCCATACTGACCACTTCGTAGTCTGGTTTTAGAAATAAAGCGAGTGCACGTAATAATGTTGTTTTTCCATACTGCCGGGCACGGTTGATAGAAAAATACTCCCCGGCATCAACCATTATTTTTATGGAATGAAGTCTGGATTCCAAATCAACCATATAGTGTTTGTCCGGACGACAAGCACCACTGATATTAAATGTTTTTGACATTATATGCCACCTCCTGCTCAGGTGTACCTGACCGGAGTCAGGATTCATGAAGTACATATATCATAGCATGTTCTGGCATACATGGCAAACGATGGAATTAAATATTTTCGTATATTATGAACAGTAATTCTATATGATGCCATGATCTTAGTGACCTTTTCTGGGATTACGGTGCGAGATCGCGATGCTTTGTAACAGTTTCCTACGGGTGACCAGCATTAGCATAACAGCTTTCCCGATTCATGATACGACAGGAGAACTCTATGCGCACTGTGTCAGTGTGGCCGCCTTCGATGCGGTCTGTCAGCAGTTTGACAGCCATATGGGCCATTCCTTCCCGGGGAATATGGACCGTTGTCAGATATGGCTTCGTGTTTTGAGCATCGTCAATGTCATCGATGGAGATGACAGAAATGGATGTTCTGGTGTTTTTCTTCTGTTTTTGTAATAATTCCAGTACACGGATGGCCGATGCGTCATTGGCACAAAAGACGGCAGAAACCTCAGCCTTCCCATGGGAACGCTTCTCCAGAAGCGAAAGGAAGGCCTTTTCTGCTTCCTCGGCTGATTGGTTGGTATGTTTGATCAGACTGTAATCCATAGACAGATGGTTCTGGATGAGTGTGTTGCAGTATCCGATGTAGCGACTTTCGTAGGAGCAGTCGCCGATGTAGGCGATATTTTTGTGCCCCAGAGAAAGTAAGTGGTGCATGGCTATTTCGGCTGCTTTTTCGCCATCGCAGATGACCTCGTCTACGTCGAAATTCATGGAGTTTCTCCAGATGCCGACCACATTTCGGTTTAAGGATGTAATGTGTGACAGAAGCGCTCTGGAACATCTCCCCAGGATGATGATGCCGTCGGAATCCGGCAAGGTTTGTGTGAGGGACTCTTCGGCATAGATAACCTGTTGGATGAGAATCTGTTCCTTCATCAATTCAATTTCCAGATGGCGGAACAATTCGAAAAAGAAAGGGTCTGCTTCCAGAGAGGTAACGCGTGCGAGAATAATCGTGATGGTGGATGTGGTTGATGATGTAGATTTTTTTATGGATTTATCCGATTTTTTCAGCTGGCGAGCAGCTTCGTTAGGGCGATAGCCGATCTCTCTGGCAGCTTTCCAGACCTTATCTTTGGTCTCTTTTGAGGCGCAGGTCGGGGAGGCATCGTTCAATACTCTGGATACGGTGGAAACAGAAACACCGGTCATGGATGCGATTTTTTTTAGTGACATATGTTTTCCTTCCTATAAAATAATGATATATGCGTTAAAAGTTCTTTTCCTTGCTGAGAAAACGATTCGAAAATCTGTATCACAATATCTTAAAGCAGTGTCATGCATTGTTTCAAAATATTGCTAACTGTGCGGTTGGATGCTCCGAAGAGCATCCAACCCTGATTCCTACATTCGCAAAACCCGCACTTACGTGCTCTTGCGTCTGCTGACGCATCCGCGTTTTGCTCATTTGGAGGTGGGTTGTTAATCTGACAGACCATTTGCCTTACAATAAATTGCATGTAAATGGTCTGTCAGATTGCAACCGCACAGTTAGAAATATTGCGGAAAGAGATTCGGAAAATGAGTCAGCAAGGGAGTGAATTGGACTGCATTCATATAATATAAAATGTACAAACGGATCTATTTATATCAACACAAACGTTTGCGTAAAAAGGGGGTTGCGCAAATCGGATATTTGGTCTATTATTCGTGATGACAACTGAAAACATTATAAATTATGCCAGGGAAAAAGTCAATAATAAAGCAAACGTTTGCGCAAACATGTTTGGAAAGCATTTGCAAACGATGGCAATCAAGATTCTATGATAAAAGGAGTATGATTATTATGAAGAAAAAGAATGTTTTAAAGAAAATAGTAACACTGGGTCTGGCAACAGCCATGATTACCCTTACAGTTACCGGATGCGGAAGCAGCAGTGGCAGCAGCGAGAGTGATACCTCCGCGTCAGGCAGCAGTGATACGGTTACGATTACCAATGTTTCTTATGATCCGACGAGAGAATTATATGAGGCGTATAATGAGGTCTTTGCTGCGTATTATAAATAAGAGACCGGTGTAGATGTTGAGATCGTGCAATCCCATGGCGGTTCCGGCTCACAGGCTCGTTCTGTCATTGAGGGCAGTGATGCGGATGTGGTGACACTGGCGTTGGCACACGATATCACTTTGATCGAGGACGAAGGTTTGATCGAGGAAGGATGGATTGATGAGTTTGACAGTAACAGTTCTCCATATACTTCTACAATCACCTTCCTGGTGCGTGCGGGAAATGAAAAAAATATTCAGGATTGGGACGATCTGATTCGGGAAGGCGTTGATGTTATCACCCCGGATCCGAAGTCTTCCGGTGGTGCTTGCTGGAATTTCCTTGCAGCCTGGTATTATGCTGACCTGACGTATAATGGTGATGAAACACAGATGAAAGAGTTTGTTTCCGCTCTGTACGATAACGTTCTGGTTATGGACTCTGGCGCGAGAGGGGCTACGACTACTTTTGTGGAAAATGGCCAGGGTGATGTGCTGATTGCATGGGAAAATGAAGCCCTGCTGGCATTGGAAGAATATCCAGGTGAATACGAGATGATCACACCGAGTATCAGTATTAAGGCAGAGCCGTCCGTGGCTATCGTGGATGAAAATGTGGACAGTAACGGAACAAGGGAAGTTGCGGAAGCGTATCTTTCTTATCTGTATACGGATGAGGCACAGCAGATCATCGGGGAGAATTATTATCGCCCGATCAATGAAGAGATTCTGAATACATTTTCTGATACCTTTGATTTATCCGTAGAATTGTGCACCATTGATGATTTTGGCGGATGGGATCAGGCCTACGAGGACTTTTTCCAGGACGGAGCGATTTTTGATGAAATCTATAATGCGGAATAAAAGGTATCTGGCAAATATAGTTTAGAGCATTTAAGTGTCCACTGTTATGGGTATATTATTATATATTATACAGTGAATCACTATAAAAAAGAAGGAAGCGAAAGGATCGAAGGTTGTGATGAAAAAAAATGAAGCGAGCAAACGCAAAGTGAAAAAAGGACATAGTGTTATTCCGGGACGTGGACTGACCATGGGAATCACAGTGACAATGCTTTCCTTACTTATTTTAATACCGCTGGCATCCATTATGGCCTATTCCTTCCGCTTGAGCTGGTCGGAATTTGTGGAGTTGATTACTCGTCAGAATGTCGTGCGCGCTTTTGCTACCAGCATCAGCTGCGCACTGATCGCTGCGGTGATCAACAGTATATTTGGCCTGATTCTGGCATGGGTGCTGGTGCGATATGAATTTCCGGGAAAGCGTCTTATGGATGCGATGATTGAGCTTCCTTTCGCGCTGCCAACAGCTGTTGCCGGTATCACCTTATCAAAAATGTACTCCAATCAGGGTATCATTGGAAAGTTTTTTGATCAGTTTGGCATTCGTATATCTTATACGAAAATCGGTTTGACGATTGCCCTGATTTTTATCGGGATTCCATTTGTCGTGCGGGCACTGCAGCCGGTCATCGAGAAGCTTCCGGAATCCTTTGAGGAGGCGGCGACGATGCTTGGCGCCAGCAAGACGTATACGTTTTTCCGGGTCATCTTACCGGAACTGACGCCTGCGCTGCTGACCGGTTTCGGTTTGGCGCTGGCAAGGGGTATCGGAGAGTATGGCAGCGTCATCTACATTTCCGGCAACAGTGAAAAGAACGGGACGCAGGTAGTCTCTTATGTCATTATGCAGAAGTTGAATTCCGGTAATGCCGACTATGAGGGAGCGGCAGCCATTGCGCTGGTGCTGTTGATTATCTCGTTTTTGCTCCTGTTTGTCATCAACATGATACAACTTGCGGCAGGACGCCGGACAAAATAACTACATTTTCTTTTCTATCTATGCCGTTTCATGGAAGACGGTGGAGTGGGGGATTACTATGAATCAAAAAGCAGATGCAAAAAGAAAATCGTCCCAGATGGGCATCGCCCCTTTGGTTTTGATCATCATCAGCGCCATCTTTTTTATCCTGATGTTGGTGATGCCGCTGGTAATCGTAATATATCGTTCGCTGAAGGATGGGCTTGCACTGTATGTGGAAGCCATCACTGCGGATAATACGTTGTCGGCATGGAGGGTGACGCTGATTGCTACGGTGATTGCAGTGTTGGTCAATACATTTTTTGGGTTATGCGCAGCCTGGCTGATCACGAAATTCGAATTTCGTGGCAGACAGGTATTATCGACGCTGATTGATATCCCGTTTTCTATCTCGCCGGTCATCGCCGGTCTGGCGTTCATCATGACCTTTGGCAGAATGGGGTGGGCGACGCCATTTATTGAAAAAATAAATGAAATTTTCGGAACAGATATCGCCCTGGTGTTTTCCGTGCCGGGCGTGGTTCTGGCGACGATATTTGTCACATTTCCTTTCGTGTCCCGGGAGTTGATTCCCGTCATGGAAGCACAGGGAACGGAGGAGGAGGAAGCGGCAGCCATGATGGGAGCGAAAGGGTTTACGATATTCAGAAAAGTAACCTTTCCTCATATTAAATGGACGCTGCTTTATGGAGTGATACTCTGCACGGCGAGAGCACTGGGAGAGTTTGGTGCGGTCTATGCGGTCTCCAAAGCCAGAGGACAGACATTCACGCTCACATTGGAAGTGGATGCCTTGTATATGGCAGGCAGCGCGGATTCCATCACGCAGGCTTTTGCCGTCTCATCGTTGCTTGTGATTATGGCTGTTGTGATTTTGCTGTTAAAACAGCTTGTGGAATTCAGGATGAAGCGGGAACATTGAGATGACGATGGCAATGCCAGCCATCTTAAAGATGCTGGAAGGCGCTGAAGATTTGATTGTCAGTGTTAAAATAAAAATGTGAAAAAATGGTATTGAAAAAAAGCAAATTGGAATAAATGGCAGTGGATATAGAAACATTATTGGAGGCAGACCAGTGTACGTACAAGTGGAGCATATTACAAAAAAATTTGGTAACTATGAAGCGTCAAAGGATATCAGCTTTGGCGTTGATGAGGGAAAGTTGGTGGCGCTGCTGGGTCCAAGCGGCAGCGGGAAAACGACGATTTTGCGGATGATCGCCGGCCTGGAACAGCAGGATAGCGGCGATGTGATCATTGATGGCAAAGTAGTAAATGACGTGCCGGCAGGACAGCGCGATATCGGTTTTGTTTTCCAGAATTATGCCCTTTTTCGTTACATGACGGTTTATGAAAACATTGCCTTTGGCCTGCGTGTGCAAAAAAAGGATAATTCGGAAATTAAGAAACGGGTGACAGAGCTGATTCGCCTGGTTGGTCTGGAGGGTTTGGAGAAACGATATCCGAACCAGCTTTCCGGCGGACAGCGGCAGCGCGTGGCTTTTGCCAGAGCCATCGCTCCGAATCCACGTCTCCTGTTGCTGGATGAACCCTTTGCGGCGATTGACGCCAAGGTTCGCAAGGAACTGCGCCTTTGGCTCAAAAATATGATTCATCAAGTGGGTATCACCAGCATCTTTGTGA
>JAJQDO010000284.1 GCA_021202175.1 Clostridiales bacterium
ACATACACGGCGAAGATTTGTGGGACAATGATCTTGCACTACTTGACGAAAATGATAAGACGGAACATCTGAAAGATATCGATGGCGAGGATTTATGGGACGATGAGCTTGCGTTTCTCGATGAAACAGACCACCATCCGACTCAAAAAACTGACTTTTTCAACCCCGCACAGAAGCCTGTTTTTGAAGAAAAACTGATAAAAAGCGTACCGGTCTTTGAAGAGAGGACACGGGATCTTAGCGAACATGCGCTGGAAGCCGTTGCCGCCGCTTACAATATCCCTCAGGAACTCGTCGAAGAATACAGGTGCGAAAAGATGAAGCCGAACTGGATGGTTGATGACGTCGAGAGCTTCTACGGGGTCCCGAAGGACGAGGATTACGATGTATACAATGAGCCAGAGGTAATCGAGATGACCGAGGAAGAAATGAATGCGATGGAAGACATTCTAGATGAATTCGAGGATCTCTGCACGACTACAAGCCTCTTTTGCGCGTAAACCTGCCATTGAAAAACAGAAAGGAAACATAAATGCATGTTTGTAAACTAAATACCGTATTTTTTCCATGAGGAGGCGGATTTTTTGATATATCCGGTTCCCTGAAAGTGTTTCTTTCAGAGATGGAAATGCAGGGGATGGATGAGCAGAATACAAAATAGGAAATATTTCCAAAAAGACAAAAATATAATTGGAATATTAAAGTATTTATAGGTATTATTTGCATAAATGGTAAAATCTTCTCTGTAAAAATGGGAAAAATGGAAGAATATTATATATTATAAGGCAAGCCCCTCGGGGGCACCGCCGCAACTCGGGAGCCGTCAAAAGCAATGAACCTGGCACAGCCTGATTCGGATCCCAGCTCTCGGCGTAGACCAGGCAGGAAAAGACCAGACTTCGGACGACATGAGGCACTTTAGAAAAAAAGGAGGGGCTTGAATGATAATTCGTGAAAACATTTCTTTCTAACAAAAATATTATCCAGCTTTCGTAATAGTAATAGAAATTCCCTCATACACAGAGGTACACTCTCGCCTCATTTCCAGATCAGGATAAAGAAATGATTTCTCTAGCATTCCCCGCGGGTTGATAATGATTTCTTATCTTGTCACACAGTTAGCAGAATAGTATATTACGCATCGCCGATGCAACTAACCCTTGAGTGCAAATGCCAACCGACCTGCACACGGATTCCGAAATGATCTGAGCGCTTATTTCCGATGTTTCTGCGCATTCATTTCATGAGACGCTGCGCAACTTTCGTTATAATCAGCAATGTGACTCACAGTTTATCGTTGATTGTAGAAATGAGTTCCTCGGTATGCAAAACTATACAATAATTATCGGCGTTATCTCATTACGCAGGAGCAGCGGTAGGTTATCGAACCGTCCAGAGCTGTTATCACACCAGCAGCCGCACTGTTACAATCGTCTTGCCTACAGATTACGTCAGAAATTATTTCTTTTCCCGGCACTTTAGCAAAAAAAAATAATTTCTCACTCTATACAACCTCAATCTTACAATGATGCTTTTTATCCTTTTTACTGTAACCAATGCCTACCATAAGTATCCTGCCTGTATGACGCTTCTTCTCTGCCATTTTCCCCTGAAACTTGAGAATGTATTTTCTATCGATTATCTGCTGAATTGCTGTTTCTGGAGTATCATCGACCTTCAATTCCAGGATAATTCCATCATCTCCTTGTTTTTCAGGATAGAATATGAAATCTACATAACCCTGACCTGCCTTATCTTCTCTTTCTACGTAATAAATGTCTCGTGAAGATAGATAAACAAGGTTTACAATCGCTGTCAGCTCTGTCTCGTTGTTATAATCCAGAAGCGGGCTCTCCGTATCATGAGCATATTGCAAGATTTCTTCCATAGTCTTTGTATCACCCTTTAAAGTTGCCGAGAGCATCCGTTCCGATACAGCTGCCAAGTTATAAATATAGCCTAAGTCCTCCTTTTCCCGGATGATTCTTGCAAATTCATCCATCAATTCTTTGTTCGGAATGTGGACTTTTCCGTCTTCATAATTCAAAAACCCATATACGACCATTGCCGAGAGAATCTCATTTCGTGTGCGCAAGTTCATCGCCGTAGCTGCGAACTCCTCCACATTGGCTTTTACCGCTTCCCCTGCGACCATGAGGGCTACATCTTTCTTTACATTTGCCCGGTCGTTCATGATATATGTGGAGATTTCCGAATATGACCCCGTTGCCTTCCAATAACTCCTAATCTGATTACGTGTCAGTGCCTCAACAACGGATCTTGGGTTATACATTCTCTCGGAAGAAGGCGTATGGTAACCATCATACCAGTATTTCAGATCTTCTCTTGCAATAAGGGGATTTGGCGTTCTCTCTTTATATCTTGAATAGAGTTCATCCACTTCGTCTTCCGTGAAACCGAAGTATTCACTGTACAGGTCATCCGTTGCCATCGTATATTCGAAGAAGTTATTAATCGTGCTTCCGCTTGAATATTTTGCTATTGGAAGGACACCTGTCATGTAGCTTAAGGAAACGTATCCTGTCCCTTTTGTCAACGAAGCAAGAAAATTAATGAAATTCTCCTTATCGTCCCTTGTTATATACCTCTTATGAAAGATGCAATCCCATTCGTCAAATACAAAAACAAACGAAGAACCTGTATATTCGTGAATCATCCGCAGATCCTGTATCACAGTACCCTTAGCTCGAAACCGCACAGCCGGGAAGTGCTCCCGAAGATCTTCCTGAAGAATTTCTTTAATGGTCATTATAAATTCCTGATAATCAGAACTTTCATTCGCCGCTTCGCTGAAATCAATATAGATTACATCATATTGATTCATATATTCCCGATAATTCACTTCTGTCGCGATTTTTAACGAATCAAAAATACCGCTGCTGTCAAATCCTTTGCTAAAGAAAGCGCCAATCATGGATGCCATAACAGATTTGCCAAAACGTCTCGGACGGGTAAGACAGATATGATTGTTGCCCTGATCTACGAGCGGAATCAACTCGTTCAGCATCCCTGTCTTATCAACAAAATATGGTTTTTTTACTTCGCTTTCATAAAGTGAAAATACTTTATTACTGTTTAAATAATACCCCATCTGTTCAACCCCCTCATGCACAGTATTTATTATGCCGCGCTACACTGGCTCAATCTTATTCTTATTGTACCAAACAAACCGCTTCTTGTCCACATGACCAGAATGTTTGTTCTGTCATGTTTATCATAATCATTTTTTATTCTTTATTTCTCAGAGGCTGTAACATTGTAGAAAGCGCTCACTGAAGACCATCTGTACAGCCAAACAGGGACGCCTTAACGGAGAACAAGGCCACTTGTATGTGATAACAAAATATCAGTAAGGGGTACTACGCATCGCTAACGCGACAAGCCCTTGACAATCACTTTGATTACTTCCGCATCATACAAAATATCCGGCTCTTTCACATATCTAATCTTCATGTCGACTTTAAATGGTTTCTACGATATTTTGTATCATGATGCATTTCGACAAGAATAAACATCCTTTAAAGCAACTTTCACCTGATGTATTAAAACTTGTAATTCTCAATATCTTTTACTCCCAAACGATATGATGTAGTAGTAGTTGGTGTTCCCTTACTTTTTACATAGGCAAGGAATTTTTCTGTTTGTAAAATCTCCTTGGCATTTTTTAAGGTCATACTCGAATTTGGTTTAATTCTTATATATGCCCCTGCATAAGGAATCGAGCGAGCATCTGCCTCATAGAAATTTATTCTGTTTGTTATAACCAAGGAAAACACTAACTTATCTTCAAACACATGTTTTATTCCTTGCGTTCTTCCGTATTCAAACCACTTTACTCCAGCATTTACTTTTCTATTCATAAGACTTATTGAAAATTGCTGGAGATAGCGTACACATTCTGGAAATAATTTTCTAAATTCGTCCTCATCATAATGTTCTAATTCTGATCCGACCACTTTATATGGAAAAATTATGCCTTTTTTTGTGCTGTTTGCCCCTTAGTCATTTTCCCACTTTTTGCACTTATGGCATTATATACAAGCATTGATTCAATTTTATATTCATTTACGTAGTAGTAATCGTTATCTTGCCCATCAATGTTAAATATAAAAGCATCATTCAGCAATGTTGCTATGCTATTAGAAACCTTAAAATAATCTCCGAATCTTTTCGCCCCTTCATTTTTAGTCTCAAAAATCCAATCTTCTTTAATTTCTTCCTTGAAAACTTCTTTAGTCCAACCACTAGACATGTTTACATATTCAAACATTTCAGAATTTTGCGCATCACAAATAATCGCAATTGATGATGTAAGTATTGAAGGAAATATTTCAATACCTTTATAATCAATCAGTTTTTTCAATTTGGGTTTAATAATATTCCTTGTAGTTGATGCAAACTTATTACGTAGAATACTGTATGGGATAATGTATGCCAATCTTCCAATGGATGATAAATCTCTCATTCCTGCTTCTATAAAGGCATAACAATAATCAAATCTTCCTTTGTTGCAAGATAAAAATCGTTTTTTCAAGAAGGACCTCTGATCATCTGTCAAATCATGATATGTAATATATGGCGGATTTCCTACCACATAATCATACTCATGCGGTTCACACCTTAAATAATCTCTTTGAGTGATATTCCATTTCACTTCGATTATCCCAAATACTTCTGCTACTAAATTGAGTGCATGTGTACACTTTATAACACACTTTTGGTCTATATCATATCCAACAAAATGGCTTTCTAATCCTTCCTTTATTTCATCCTTTGTATATCCATCAGATAATGCACTTTCAATATAGCGCCGTACTGCAACCTTTAAAATATTACCTTCGCCACATGAATTTTCTAAGAAGGTCTTATTGTATAAGTGTGCAATATACCCCACGTTATCCAATAGTTTTTCAACATATTGTTCTGGCGTAGGTATTTGACAATTACTCGCCATCTTCAATTCTCCTTAAATAACTTTTTTTATCAGCAGCCATTACAATCACATCTTTGTATGAATCAATTAACTCCATGATAATATTAAACGTAGATAGGAAATCTTCTTTTTCAAGTTCTGACCTCTCTCCATGAACAACACAATGTCGATTTGCAAGCAAGGAACTGTCTATATATTGCGATTTCGTGTCAAAAATATCTGTTTCAACCCCAATTGTCATTAATATTTCCCCAATCTCTGTTGAGCTTGGGTTGGAATGTGTTGAAATATACGGCTTGTCAAGATTATATTTATCAGTGAATCTTTTTGTTGATAATGCTTCATATTTCTTTAGCAGATTTTTATGCACACTATGTTTTTCTGATCCGGCGCATATTTTAAATTCTTGTTCCATCTTCAACGCAGAAAAATTTTCCTTTAAATCACTATAAAGGCACTTCTGACCAGCAACATATGCTATATAGCAATTAGAAGCTTTTTTAATAAATCCTTCGAAGTGTGCACATAACAATGCAATTCCAGCCCTTAATAAAATTGGTTCATTTACCTGATCTTGCTCAACTAATATTTTCAATGAAAGCATTTCTTTCTTACGCCAAGCCAAATCTTGAAAAAGTAATTCCTCTAAATTTTCAACTGTCCTGACATTGATATTATTTGCCACTTAAAAAACTCTCCTTACTACAAACAACTAATTTTTTTATTCTTCCTACGGGTCTTACTCCCCGTTTTGTAGCAGCTATATATTCAGCACTTCCATATAATTTTTGTATACAGTCTTTCAATAACTCATGATTTTCTGAATAAAACATAATATTATCCGTTAAACCGGGGATAATTGCTTCATACGCTCCTACTAATACTGCACCACAGCTCTTTTCTTTTTCCGCATCATATTTTTTGAATGCATTTTCATCCATTACATCATAAAGCAATTTAAACGTTTTGGCAAATAACGCAGACTCTTGCTCGAGATCAATTGAACTATTATCAATAAGTTTTAATATTTCATCCGTGAGAAAGTCATTGTAGTTTTCCGAATCGCTCACTTTAAAATTTGAATACCTCAGCACGAAATACTTTGTAACCAGTTCCATGTATCCCTGTTCGTCTACATCTTTTTCAGAAATTGGTACTGCATTTTGAAAATCCACATTTCGACTTAACTTACGTAATTTTTTGTAAAACCCTTCATTTTTCATTACCAATACGCAATTTCGAATCTCCTGTGGACTCAGATGACTACCACCTGTATTTAAACGTTGAAACATCTCATACTGTGCAAATTCGTCACTACTTTTATCGATAATAATAATAAGTATTTTTGAACGTTTAATATATCGACGCTGTGCATCAGTCAAAGATTTGTTCTCATCATCATCTTCCCAATATTTTCCTTCCAAGGAGGGGAGAAATTTTGTTTTTGTCAATGGTTCTCTATTAAAATACTTAACTACTTCATCTTCTTCACCTTCTCCACCTTCATTAGGTTGTGTTAATATACCCATAAACTTGAAAATAGTAGAAAGACGCTGTTGACCATCAATTAGATTCCATTTTCCTTTTTCGTTCTGATAAACGTATATCGGAGGGATAGGTATATTTAGCAATATTGATTCAATTAAAGCAGACTGTTGAGAAATATCCCATCTAAATGCTCTTTGATAAATAGGATCGATTCTCAAATCTCCTTCTCGATAAATATTTGCTAATTCTCCAATTGACATAGGATAATTATCTGTCTTAATAGCTTTTGACATTTTATCTATTTCTAATTGTAAAGTATTTTCCATTTTGATTCACCTCGTATTCTTTATTCCACGCCCAGTGCTTTAAACACCGCATCCTCCGCGCTACTGTAAAAAATCAGATTAAAGCAACTAATCAAATCAGCCGGAACAGTTCCAATGTCAGCAGCTGAGGTCATTGGAAGCAACACCTTCTTTGCGCCGCTGTCCACGCATACCTGGAGTACATTTGCCAGTTCGTCCACCTTCATCATAGTGCCGCTGATACTAATTTCCCCAAGAATAGCTAAACTGCTCAGTGCTGGTTTTCCCAAAGCAATCGAGCAGATTGCAATAAGCGTAGAGAGAGCAAGTCTGTTGGTCATGCCGATGCCCTGCAGATCCTGATAGTTGATGATATAGTCTTTCGTAGTCGTGCTGATTGCCCCACTGATTCGGCTTCCATTCGCCTTCAGGAAATTAAATGCAGTGTTGGTCGCCTCCCGGCATCCCCGGTCAGAGCCGATGCCTGTACATTCCAGTTTTCCGTTTCCGGGAAGCATCTGACTCTCCAGCCGGAACACACCCAGCATCCCTGATTTTCCATGGGCCACGGTATAGATATGCCCCGGCTTGCTCATCCCCTCCGGGATTAGTTTGCCGCCTCCCTGCTCCGGTACAGAGACATAGCTTTCTTCAAAGCTCTCATTATCTATGTAGGAGAAGTTCACGTCATAAAACTCCATGCCGCCGATCTTCTTTAACTGCTCCTTGACCCTGCGGCGCAGTTCCAGAGAGATGTCCAGGATTTCCTGAATCTCCTCTTTCGACACCTGGCCATCGAGATAGACGAGCTTAACAAAGCCGGAGACCATTTTGCGGACAGCGATTGTATCACGCTGGTTCAAATTGCTGCCAAAGCGGTAATATTTATCCGCCGCGTCCCCGTAATTCTCCTTGCGCATCTGCCGCATGAATTCGGAAAGATAGTCCGTGATAAAACCATAATCATCCGTAAAATCATCCGGGCGGTACTTCGGGATCTCCCAGCCAGGAATATAGCAGTGTATCCGGTCAAGGAATGCCGTATCATAAGCCATTGCCGCGGGAAACGGTTCAAACAGATGGGATGTCTTCTGCAGGACTTCCACGCTCTGGTTGATATTTCCCACAAATGCCATGGAGGCTGAGGCGGCTTTTTCTTCCCGTCCTCTGGCAAATGAACCGGATGCCATATAGTCCTTCATGATCTGCACGCCGTCTTTATCCTTAAATGTGATGCCAGCCACCTCATCAAAAGCCACACAGTCCCACATGCCCACCAGTCCGATGCTCTTTGTGGACATATTGTAAAACAGGTTGGCGACCGTCGTCTGCCCGCCGGAGACAAGGATGCTGTTAGGTGAGATTTCCTTATAAATATGGGATTTTCCGGTACTCCGCGGCCCCAACTCACAGAGATTGAAGTTATTTTCCACCAATGGGATCATACGGGCAAGCAGAAGCCATTTTACACGTTCACTGAACTTATCCGGTTCCATGCCAGTGGAACGGAGCAGGACATCGATCCATTCCTCTTTTGTGAAAGCTTTTCTTCCTTCTTTCATCTCGTCCATGTCAATATGGGGCATCTGGATCGGCGTCAGCTTGCGGATGCGGATCGGGGAGGAATTCTTTTTATCTTCCTCAATGAATTCATAGTCCAGCTGAAGAATGCACCAGATGCCGCCGCACAGGAGACGGTCAAATTTAGATGGGTAATCCGGATGGATGGGGATGTTCTTGATCCCCAGGTTGGAGAATTCTGCCTCGTAGCGGTCTTCTTTGATATTCAGATGTACCGTGATCTTGTCTATTACAGTATAACTGCCACGCTCCCGAAGAATGGACAGGACTTTCTGTGCTTCATCCGGGTGCACGAAGTTATCGGCAAGGATCCGCTTGACGTTGTTCACGCCTTCCTCAATAATCTCATCATCATCGGAACTGCAGTACTGCCCGAGCAGGAATTCCAGGACATAAACAGGGACATTGGCGCCCTCCTTGATGCGCTTTGTCAGGTCTTTCCGCACAATGCGCCCGTCAAAATACCTGCGGAGCTTATTTTTTATGATAAGTCTGGTATCATCCTTTTCTAAATATTCGTCCATCTATGCTTCCCCCATATTTATTCTCTCATCCAGGTTTCAGGACATCCATCGGCCTGCGTCCTTTTTAATCTTGAAATGTTTTCTTAATCTGCAATGCATGGAGGTACTTTTTGATCACAGGCATCAAAAGCACATCCCAGTTTTATCTGCTCTCCGCATCACATGCCAGATGCTCCGGTCATTGTCCACATTTTAATTTCCAAGATCGGTTCACTTGATATATCGGATCAGTTCACCTGATATACCGTCACGGAGCAGGGCTTTTGTAAGATCCTTTCTCCATAACTCACGCACCAGACAGATACCGCCCATTTTGCATATTCTTCCTTCGCCCCGAAATCTCTGACGAGGCGGTTTGTGAACCTTCTGGTAAAAGGATCATCGATCTCCTTCGCATCCTGTATCGCTCTCACGATATCCATTTTATAAAGGATCTCCATCATATAAGCCTGCATCCGGTTCTGCGGAAAATGTTTCCGGATCTCCTCCGTGAACTTTATAGTATCTGTCAGTACATCTAGGTCATTCTGGATCATTTCCTGAAATCCGTTCTCAAATCCGAACGCTGCAGCGGCAAAGTCCTCGTGGGGCATTTTAAAACACTCAATGGATCTTTGTCGCCATCCTCCTCTTCCTGAAGGCCATCAAAACCTGCCTGGAATTTATCGTTCCACAATGACAGTTCATGCTGAAATCCCAGATTCAGCAGCCACCCTTCCAATCCCGGTTCCAGATTATACTCATCCAGGAACAGCGGCTGTATCTTGTTATGAAGTTTCTTTTTTGAAATATCCGCAAAGCCCTGGAGATATGCGGAAAATAATCTCACGTCGTCAAAGGTCCTGGAATCAAACGACAGCTTTCTTTCCTGGGACAGGACCATATATAACAATGTCCTTGTCTTGCTCTTTTTAAAACCACTGTTTTCCTTGTTAAAATATTTTTCGACATACTTGACATTCTCTATGACACTTTTCGGCAATCTGGCACTTTTGCAATATACGCTGAACAGCTTACGACTGACCAGCATGATCAACAGGCGGTTAAAACCCTCCTCTGTCCCGTCATGTAAAAGACCGATTACTTTATCAGTATTGCCATAATTGCGGCCCTGCCAGAAAAAATCCGGTATCTTCCCCTGCGTGTATGCCCATTTCCAAAAGATCACGTCCCCATCCTTTGGTGCTATGCGGAATGCATTCTCTGCAGTTACCGCCGGCTGGAACATGGAACGGTCCATGGATTTGAAATGTGCGGATATCTTGCCGGAAAACAGAGCCTTCCTGCCTTCCTTCCAGTTGGCAGCCATCGCACCGATCAGACGGTTTTTACTGGTATAGGGATTCTCCATGAAAATGAAAGGATTTCTTATTTGATCGTTCATTTATGATAACTCCTTTCCCAAATGCACTTTTCCATCAGACAGTTTCAGCTCACCTTTTTTGAGCAGCTCCTCAAGATTATCCGTTAAGATATCTGCGATCTTTGTACCCCTTCTGGTGAAACCAAAGACTCTGGCAGTCTCCATCAATAATGCTTCCTTCTCAATACCATAAGCAAAAGTGACGATTGACCGCATCGCATCCTGGATTTCTTCCGGACAGATATATTCCATCGGACGTTCCTCTCCACTCTGCGCCCGCGCCCGGATCTCCCCAGCGTTTTTCAGATAAATAAAGTTATTTTTTTGAATGACCTGCTCGGACATGCATTTGTTCATACAGTCATTGACCGTCCGTTTTACCGGTTCCGTGGCCTTCTTCCTGCCAAATACTGTCGCAAGCCTCTTATACAGCAGTTCAATATGTATCGGCTGCTCATGTTCTAGTACATACATGATCCTTCTCGTAAGATTTGTATAATTATCCTCTCCCAAAACATGCTCTGCCTTCCATGGGTCACAGACCTCATAATGTGCGAACTCCAGACTCCGCGTTTCGGAAACTGTTTCTTTTTTCGTGGTCAGGAAACTGATGTCTTCCTGTGTTTCCGATTCTTCTGACAGCTTGTGCTGGTCAGGACATTTCTTCAAGGCATCAGCATCGTCGGCATATTCTTTTGCCGTTTTTTTCAGAAAATCCAGCAGCCTTCTCTTTTCATTTTCCGGGTTTTTATACCATGCCAGGGACCAGACATGGTATAAATGCCATCCCATGGTTTCCATGATGTCCTTTCGCAGGAAATCCCGGTCGCGGGCCGTCCGCGCGGAAGAATAATTCTCTCCGTCACATTCGACACCTGCGATATAGGTATCCGGTAATGATGGATGCAGGACTGCGATATCCACCTTATACCGTGATTCACCGACGTTCCGCCGGATGCTGTAGCCATTTTCCATGATAAACTCACCGATGATCTCCGGAAACTGATCCGGAGCATCTTTCATGTCCTGCCCTGCAGGAAGGCCATAGTCATTCTGCATGGCGTAAAAAATGTAATCATGCAGCAGCCTGACACCTTCTGCACTGTTTTCCTTTAAAGTAATATCATTGGGAAGGATCGATCCCACCAGTTTTACATTATATTTTGCGCGGGTGATCGCCACGTTCAACCGACGCTCCCCGCCAGCCTTCCCCAGAGGGCCAAAGCGCATATACATCCTTCCCTCTTTATTACGCGCATAACAGATGCTGAACAGGATGGTATCCCTTTCATCCCCCTGCACGCTCTCCAGGTTCTTCACGAAGAACGGTTCTTCTTTCCCTTCATTAAAGAAATCTGCATACTCTGGATGATGCATCTGCCATTCCCGGACTGCCGCATCGATCACTCCCTGCTGTTTTTCAGAAAATGCTATGATGCCAAGGGAGCGTTCCGGATGCTTCTTGATATGCTCTTCTACCAATTGAACGCACCGCTTAGCCTCCTCCACGTTACAGTTCTTACCGCCGCCCTCATAATAGCCGTTTGGAACATAAATGTATTCCAGTCCTTTATCTGCCTCATTCCTGCAGTTCGGAAATGTCGTCAGGCGGTTTCCATAGATTTCTCTGTTTGAAAATGCGATCAAGGATTCATCCTTGCTCCGATAATGCCATAACAGAGTGCAGCTCGGCAGACAGCTGTTCGCTTCATCCAGGATGGATTCGCTCACTATCTCATCATATTCTTCCTCCTCATCATCAGAATCATAGTTCTCGTCATTTTTTGAAGAGGCAGTAAAAAAGTTCGTAGGCGGCATCTGTTTCGTATCTCCGGCAATGATCACCTGATCAGCGCGGTAAATCGCCCCGACAGCATCCTCCGGAAGAATCTGGGAAGCCTCATCGAATATGACCATGTCAAAATCATAAACATCCGAATCGAGGAAATAGGAAACGGACAGAGGAGACATCATGAAACACGGCTTCAGCTTCTGTAAGAGCAGCGGGATCTCCTTAAACAGCCTCCGGAGTGGCATGACCTTCCTTTTCTTTTCGTTCTCACGCCGCAGGATGGATATCTCATCCCTCCCGTTCAATGAAAGGCTTTGTCCTGAAGGCTTTTCCCCGGAAAGCTTCACGTTCAGGCTTGCCTGTGTGACCCTGCGCAGCTTCTGATCGTTCTTGCGGAATCTCTGGATCAGATTTTCATGGGAATAGGACTGGAACTGTCGGATATCCTGCAGCTCCTCGCTGTTCAGCCATTCCAATGTCCATTTCGTCAGAAAACTTTTCCGGTAAACAGGAAGGATCCTACTGTTCCTGAGTCCTTCATCCTCAACATAGGCAAGATAACCCTCCAATCCATGGTCCACACAATCTTGCCTGACAGAACGGAAAAGCAGCCAGCTGTCCAGCTCCTTAAGATTACTGCAGCCCTGGCTCCGCTCACTCAGCGCATACAGACTGGTCTCCGACAAGACGTTCCCATAAAACATCCCCGCAAATCTGTTCAGGATATCCTCTTCCAGCATGTCGACCTTGCTTTCCATATAAGCCTGTCTTAGGGCATGCTCGCAGGAGATCCTGTCTCCCTTAAATCCGGCAAATGCTTTCTCTGCCGTTTTTTCCAGCCCTTCCGTGTATTCTTCAAATAACGCGAACAATCCATCACAACGTCCCCAGAAATCCTTAATCCCCCGACCTGAAAACGTGCTGGAAGCTTTCTCATACTGGCCATTTAAAAAGTCACAGACTTCGATGTATTTTTTTAAGAGGTCTGACACTTCCATCATATGCAGATGCTCTTCCGGGCA
>JAJQDO010000016.1 GCA_021202175.1 Clostridiales bacterium
CGATTATATTCCCCTGCCAGAATCTCCGTTTCATAAAAATATATGCCGACAAAAATGATTCCCTCCGTAATCAAAGTAGCCAGAACGCTTAAAAACATATAGAAAACCATCTTAAACCGAAAACTTCTGAATCTTTTAGCCTTCAATTTTATAGCCAACCCCCCATACGGTCTTCAAAATCTTCGGACTTCTGGAATTATCCTCAATCTTCTCCCGAAGGCGACGAATATGAACCATCACCGTATTATTCACTTCATATACCTTTTCATTCCACACACGCTCGAATATCTCGTCGGTACTGAAAACCCGATCCCGATTGGACGCCAACAGATAAAGAATATCAAACTCAATCGGTGTAAGCGCAATCTCCTGCCCGTTCTTCTTCACCACGTGAGCTGTCTTATTGATAACCAGATTCTGAATCTCGATCTCCTCTGTACCGACACCACTCTTCCCTTTTTCCGGCTCAATGGACGTATAACGCTTCATCTGCGACTTCACCCTGGCTAAAAGTTCCAACGGGTGGAATGGCTTGGTCAGATAATCATCAGCACCCGTTCCAAACCCCACGATCTTATCCATATCCTCCGCCTTGGCCGACAGAATGAGAATCGGGATATTGCTCGTCTTGCGAATCGTCCGACATACCTCAAGGCCGTCAATGCCCGGCATCATAATATCAAGAATCAGCATCCGGATCTCCGGATGATCGGCAAGCATGGAAAGGCATTGTTCTCCGTCAGATGCCTTCAAGACTTTATATCCGTCATTCACCAGATAGATCTCCACGAGATCGGCGATCTCTTTATCATCGTCTACAACTAAAATACTCGTATTCTTTTCCATGTCATATCCTCCGTGTGTACTCTTTATCATGAAGCAAGCCTCTGCCGCACTGTCCCGCGAAAGCAGACGCTCACCACTATGCCCAGTTATGTATTAGTTTACCACATTTCTTCCACAAAAGTCCTTAAGAACTTCTTACCTTGACTTTTTTCTCTTACTTTGTTAGTCTTAGGATACAGAGTCGGATAAATGGTCGCTCCTTCTCAATGCCGAAAGGCGAAAGGAGAGGAAAGTCCGGGCTTCACAGGGCAGGATGCCGGATAACGTCCGGTGGAGGCGACTCCAAGGATAGTGCAACAGAGATATACCGCCGCCGTTTATCGGCGGTAAGGGTGGAAAGGCGGAGTAAGAGCCCACCGATCTCCTGGTAACAGGGGATGCCATGTAAACCCCATCCGAAGCAAGACCGAATGGAAAACCATGATCCGGCCCGGATCGTTTTCAGGTGGGTCGCTAAAGTCTGTCGGCGACGACAGAATCAGAAAGATGATCATTCAAGACATAACCCGGCTTATCGTCCGGCTCTGGATTAGGAATGAGGTGATATCCTCAACTTCTTTCTTCAACATCTGGCAGCGCAGCTGCCTTTTTTCTTTGTTTTCGGGATTCTCCCTTGCCTCAGCTGAATCGATGGAGCTCCCTTTTTCAAGGTGAGAAAGGATATTTTTCTTTTTCTTCATTTCATTCTCCAGATATTCTATCAAAGCCGAATTACGCTCCTCTAAAAGGCATGCTCCATATTGATATGCGAATTCATCCGGGTATTTTTCCTTACATCCGTCTGCTGATACATCAGCCTTCAAAATAACGTAATATTTCCCATCTTCTTTCAGAAACCATTCTTTTTCTATATGGTATCCCATGTCATGAAGGAAATGACGCACTTTAAACCATTCTGACTGCGGCTGCAGGACGAATTCTTTTCCTGCCGAAAAAAAAGACGGTGCAGCCTGCAATATCCGGCAAATCAAATCGCCGCCCATACCGGCAATCACAACGGTATCTACTTCTTCAGGATTCACAGGTTCCAGCCCATTTCCCAGCCGTGTTTCAATTCGATCTGTCAGGCCTTCCGCCTGTACATGTTCTTGCGCTCTCGCAAGAGGTCCCGCATTCACATCCAGGGCGAAAGCCTGCGGACACAGGTTATTCTTTATTAAATAAATCGGGACATATCCGTGATCGGTTCCGATATCAGCCACCCGGCTCCCCGGAGTCACAGCTGATGCCACAGTCTGTAATCTTTTTGATAATTCCATAGCTTCTCCCTAATCATAATACAAAGTTAATAATGCCAAAAACCTTGTTCTCTCCACATTGTCCTCTAAACACATCCATCATACAGGAGTGCCCACTTATTTTCAATACTCAAAAGAGAGTGCTAAACAAATCTTCTAAACAAACAATCCCCGACGGCATAAACCCCGCCGGGGCATTTACTTTCTATATTTATAATGACAATTCTGTCATGTCTCTAATATACTGCCTGAGTCCGTTCTCTGAACTGATATCGTATTGCTCATTCACAGATTTATAGTATTCGTAAATGCTATCTTTAGGCAAAAGCTCTTTTGACGGAATATCATCGTCACAGCTCATTCTCGCATCCTTCCAGGGTTTTTCTTTATGTGTGATTCTTTCTAACACTTTTCCGCTATACAATCCAAATGTATTTATCACAAGATCAATTACTTTCCGTTCCTCGTTCGAAAGCTCGTTTTTTTGTCCTTTAAGTATAACAAATCTCACATCGTCAATCGGATTATACTTAAAATTTTTGAACAATCGATATACTTCCGGATACACCGGACCATGAATCCATGCTTCACAATCCTCTTCAAACATCGGCTCGTCATATAATGCATAATAAATCCCCTGAATAAAGTAAAGAAGTTTTTGCAGCATCAAAGGCGTCACTTCTTCTATCTCCTCAAAAATATATGAAATCACCCACAGCATTTTATCCGAAACAGAAAATAATGATTCCAGCGAATGTACTGCTACCGTAGATTTATGATAAGCGGAATCCGTAATTCTATCTCTATTTTCTTTTAGCAGTTCTCTCATATACGCAGGAGAAGTTAATGCCAATCTTATAATATCGGAATACTCCTTAGATGGAATCTGCCCCTCCAGGTATCTCGTTATCGTCACTTCCCCAAAACCCAGAGCCAATGATAACGGGGCTTTTCCGATTTTGTATAATTCCAGTAACTTTTTAATATCTTCTATCGAGACTATTCCTTCTTTTAATCTGTACTGCTCATCTATCTCCTGTGTATTTTTATCAATCAGTCCCGGAATATGCATTTCTTCGCCACATTCAGTACACATTGCAACAGTAATCGTGAACGAGTATTCTTTTTCTCTGATTACTTTCTTTACTATTTTCTTTCGAAGGATATATTCGGTATCTTTTCTGCATTGAATACAAAAATCCATTCTTTTTTTAACCATATTTTTCCTCCTTCTTTAACGTATCTTTAATGACTCCTTATGTATCCTAACAATAATAATATCGCAACGGATACCTTTGCTCATGAAAAGATATAATGATAACAAACTGATTCTCCAATTTATTAAACTTGATATATAACGGCACTGTTTTTTCCTGATTACCCATCCTTTCCAGAAGATTAACATTCTTTCCAAAAACATACAGTCGTTCATGTTCATAACCTACATGTTCATTCCACAGCATTTCAGAAAAATCCATGGCCGTCAAATCAAGTATGATATCTTTCACTTTTTGTTCATCAATTACGTACTTTAAAAATAGATTTGTATTATCCTGTCTTCTCGAATTCGTATCTAACCTGTATCGGTTTCTTCTTACGGCGTCTTTTACTTCTGAAAGATATGAATCAATATCATTGAGTTCAATTTTCATTATATGAACCTCCCGCGAAGAATATGATAGATTTTCTATTTTTTTCTATCACCATTATATGTTAATGATGGCATTTTGTCAATACTCTATCATTAATAAATTTGAAAAGAGAGCACAGTTTTTCCCTGACAACAAAAAATCGCTGCCAATTTTACAAAAACTGGCAGCAATGTATGCTGACATTTTATTTGTTTTTTATTCCAGAAAATCCCGCAGTTTCCTGCTCCGGGTAGGGTGACGGAGTTTTCGCAAAGCTTTAGCTTCAATCTGGCGTATCCGTTCTCTTGTCACCTGAAATTCCCGGCCGTCTTCTTCAAGCGTGTGAGGCTTGCCATCGTAAAGGCCGAAACGGAGGGCCAGCACTTTCTGCTCCCGCTCAGACAGCGTATCCATCACCTCACACAGCTGTTCACGCAACAAGGAATGCGTGGCCTCATCTACCGGAACCGGGATATGGTCATCCTGAATAAAGTCTCCCAGGTGGCTGTCCTCCTCCTCCCCGATGGGTGTTTCCAGAGAGACGGGTTCCTGGGAGATTTTTGAGATTTCGATAATCCGTTCTACAGGCATATTCATCCGCGCGGCGATTTCTTCCGGCGTCGGCTCCCGGCCTTTTTCCTGCACCAGAGAACGTCTTGTACGATTGACGCGGTTGATGGTCTCCACCATGTGTACGGGAATGCGGATGGTCCGCGCCTGATCGGCGATGGCTCTGGTGATGGACTGGCGAATCCACCAGGTGGCGTAGGTACTGAATTTATAACCCTTGCGATAATCAAACTTGTCCACGGCTTTAATCAGGCCGAGATTTCCTTCCTGAATCAGGTCAAGGAACTGCATGCCTCTTCCCGCATATCGTTTGGCGATACTGACAGTCAGGCGAAGATTCGCTTCGGAAAGCTGTCGTTTTGCTTCCATATCGCCTCGTTCCATCCGTTTGGCCAGTTCGATTTCCTCCTCTGGTTTTAATAAAGGAATCTTGCCGATCTCCTTCAGATACATGCGCACGGGGTCTTCCATAGATACATTTTCCGAATCCATGAGTGTCAGAGCACTTTCAATCTCCTCGTGGGAGTCTTCCGGTTCTTCCTCACCATTTTCCTCTGCGGACATGGTCAAAACATCGATATTCCGGCTTTCCAGAAGGTCGATCATCCGCTCAAGCTGCGCCGGCGTCCAGGAAACATTTTGGAGCATTTCCTCTATTTCACGCACTTCCAGCACGTTTTTATTCTTTTTTGCCTTCTGCATCAGGGCATTTATCTGATTGCCGAAAATCTGTTCTTCCTTGTCCAAAATACGTCCTCCAATATGATATCTGATAAACATCTTTTAAGAATAAACAAGATGCCTTTTGTGATAAAGTCTAACCATTTTCTTTTTAATTATTCGATGATTCCCGTATTACTGCTATCCACGACATACGTGAACAGCAGTAGACCGGTAACTTTCGTTATCTTTTGTACTTTATCTGTATATCATCTGAGAGTTCTGTGGAAAATATATCATTCCACCCGTATATTCAGTTTCTGTAGCCTGCTTTTCTGGGAGAGCAGTTCCTGCCAGCGCACGATGTCGCCTGTATGGTTCATCTCATCCTCGATACTGGCCATGCGAACCTTGCGCACGACGTCGGACAGAACCTTCCCACGGTCTTCCGGCGAAGTCTCATATTGCAAATGGGCATGGAAGAGGCTTGCCACTTCCTTCTGCTCTTCGACTTCCGTAAATTGATCGATGATGCGCGCCGGTTTGACGCCTTCTCCCTGTTCCAGCTGATCGAAAAGCATGATGGCCACGGAATGATAAAGGGGCGTCAGGAAATCGTCGGCGCTGACATAAGGGCGGACGGCCGGATAGATTTCCGGATGTTCTGTAAGCCATGTCAGCAAAATACGCTGGGGCTTATTTTGCTGTTCTTCTTTTTGTTCCGCCTTCTTTTCCTGTGTGACCGGCTTCTTCTTGTACTGTTCATTTACTTTTTCGTATTGATAACCGAGTCCATACTGTTCGACCAGGGAAGCCAGGTCTTTTTTTACGATCATAAAGCGATTGGCCGCCGCCGACAGATAGGCCTCCCGTTCCACCGGCTCCTCAATGCGTGCCAGGACCTTTGCCACAGCGCGGATAAATTCTGTCCGGCTCTGCGGGTCTTTCTGATCATACTGTCCGTAAAGCACGATCATCTCAAACATTCTCCCTGGTTCCGACTGTTCCAGCCGTTTGCGGTAGCCATCCGTTCCTTCTGCCTTGATCAACTCGTCCGGATCTTTAAATGGCTTCATAGATAGTACCCGGCCGCGCAGTCCATTTTCCCGGAGAATCGGCAGAGCGCGCAGCGCTGCTTTTACCCCAGCGGCATCGCTGTCAAAGGAGAGAATCACCTCATTGGTGTACCGTTTCAAGAGCAGGGCCTGATTCGGGGTAAAGGCCGTTCCCAGCGGTGCTACCGCGTTAGTGATACCCGCCTGGTGCAGAGAAATGACATCCATATAACCCTCACAGAGGATGATGGCCTGTTCTCTGGACCGCTTCGCATAATTGAGCCCGTAGAGGTTTCTCCCCTTATCAAAAAGGAGCGTCTCCCTGGAGTTCAGATATTTCGGCTCTCCGTCGCCCATCACCCGGCCGCCAAAGCCGATGACATGCTGATTGACATCCATAATGGGGAACATGACTCGATTAAAGAAATGGTCATAACTGCCTTTGACGGAATCGATGGTCACCAGGGAAGATTCTTTCATCTGAAAATCGCTGAAGCCCTCTTTTTTCAGATATTGATACAAATCGTCCCGATAAATATCCGCGTAACCCAGGCCGAAGCGGCGAATCGTCTCCGGAGTAAGGCCACGGTTCGTCAGATATTCCATCGCCTTCTCCCCACGTCGGCTGTTTAAAAGGCAATGAAAATACACGGCCGTTTTCTTATTCATTTCCCGCAAAACCGCGCGCGCATCCGCCTCCCGTTTCTCCTCAGGCGATTCTTCCACCTCCGGCAAGTCCACACCGGCTCTGCGGGCCAGTTCCTGCAGTGCTTCCACAAAAGTCATACGGTTATATTCCCGCAAAAAAGTGTAGACGTCTCCCCCTTGTCCACATCCAAAGCAGTAATACATCTGCTTGTCCCTGCTGACAGAAAATGACGGGCTCTTCTCGTTATGGAAAGGGCAGAGTCCGAAATAAGTACCGCCCCTCTTTTTCAGGGACACGTACTGAGAAATAACATCATATATATCATTTTTTTCTCTGACTTCCTCGATGATTTCCTGTGAATATCTCATATCGTCCCTCTTTTCCCGTCTTTTTGCCTTTATCTTGTATCTTTTCTCTGATTTGATACCAGCAGATCCCCAGGCATTTCACGCAGGTGCTTTTTACATTCTATGCAACATATTGTCAAATCATGCCCCTTCTTTCGATTTTTCTCTGCCAAACAATCAACATTCTGTAATCAAAAGGCGCCGCCTGTTTCTCCCCAATGAAATCAGCCTATTTATCTCCACGCTATTCCAATATCGCGATGGCATCCAGGGAGACCTTCATCAGTTCGCGCACCTCTTCTTCCGAGATACCCATGCGCTGTGCCAGCTCAGAAGGTTTGGCCTCCCGTTCATATTCCTTGGCGAAAGCTGTGGCCAGGTCATTCAGTTCATTCACCCGATTCGCCATCTTGATAGCGGAGCGGGTGGACTGGTTATACTCCTGTAAAACTTCTTCAAGATGCTGGCGCATCACCTTTTCCTTATACTCACAGAAATTGCGATGAATGTCCGGTTCATATTCATTGACCGCCATCATCAGACCGATGTTCGCTTCCTGGATGAGGTCGCTGGGAAGAAGCCCGCGCCCTTCATATTCCTTCGCGATATCGGTGGCGTAGGATAGATTCGTCTCAATCAGCAAATGTTTCGCATTTTCATCACCGTTAATCAGCTTTTTGATCAGCATCTCTTCCTGATCCGCGCCGACATGACTGGCCTTTCCGATCTCCTCCATGTAAATATTTACCATATCCGCGTCTTGCGGATCTTCTTTGGTCGTCACCGGCTCCTCCATCGGGTCGGAGGTCCCCCGGTGTACCCGGTTTTCAATATAAATCTGTTTGCTTTCCAGATAACGACAAATGTAGTCCAACTGTTCTTCCTGCAGCCTCATATCCGAAAAAAAACTCTGAATATCTGCCATGTTCAGACGATTGCCGCTCGTCTCAGCCAGCTGTTCCAACTCTCTGACCGCATCCAAAAAATCTGCCTGTCCTGCCATTTCCTCACCTTCCTTATATCATTCTGTCATCCAGCCAACCTCTGCTCTTTCCGGTATCTGTTTTTCTACATTATACTTTGGTCAGCTTTATCTATTGTTTCTCCTATACCCTGGTCAGCTTTATCTATTAATTCTCCGTCATCGTCTGATTTCTTATCATTTTCATCTGCCGGAAAAACGATGCCTATCTGTCTTCTCGCCTCATCAAGCACCTTCATGGTCTCCAGCGTGATATCCCGCGCCTTCTCCCAGCCGATTCCTGTCCGCACTATTTTCAGAAAGGCATCGGTCTCATGATTTAAGACATTATCCGACTGTTCAAAATGGATCACCTGCTTCACATTCCTCCGGGAGACGATTGTCAGATCCTTGACATTCTCCATCTCCCGCACGGTCATGCAAGCTTCCTCTCCCTGAATCTGGCTTGACGTGGCGGCGTCGGTTATCTTGGAATAAACCGCCTCGCCGATCATCCCCTCATACTCCATGAGAATCGTCCCTTCCCCGTCCACGCCGTTGGACAGGCGGACACCCATGGCCTTGATGGATTTCGGCGCGCCAAAAAGGCGAATCATGCAGGCTACCGTGTAGACGCCGATATCCATCAGCGCCCCATTGGATAACTCCGGCCGAAAAGCATTCTCGATGATGTCCCGCTTGAAATTATCGTAACGGGAAGAATACTGACAGTACTGGATGGTCGCCCGACGAATCCGTCCCAGGTTCTTCATATGCTCTGTCATCTTCTGAAATCCCGGCGTATAGATGGAACGCATGGCTTCCATCAATATGACGTCCTCTTCCTCGGCCACCCGGAACATCTCCGCCGCTTCCTCATAATTGGAAGCCATCGGTTTCTCGCAGAGGACATGTTTGCCCGCCCGCATCATGGCAATCGCCTGGTCATGGTGACAGCAATTGGGGCTGGCGATATACACCGCGTCAATCACCTCACTGTGAGCAAACGCATCCAGATCATCATAATAAGAAAGATCCCCCTTGCGAAAACCAAATTCCTTTGCTCTTTCCAGACTTCTCGAATACACCGCGGTAAGTTCAAAACCCTTTCCGAAGCGATTCGCCTGATAAAATTTCTCCGCGATCTTTCCTGTCCCGATGATTCCAAAACGTACCATGCCTGTCTCCTCTCTATCCATTTCTTTTTTCTCTGATTCTTTTCTCCCTGTTTCTTCTGTATCCTGCTGTCGCAGAAATATTTCCAGGTCCTCTACCGTCTCCACAAGATGATCCGCACCGGCCCGGGTTAATTCCTCTTTCGGTCCAAAACCGTACAGCACGCCGACGGACTCCATCCCGCAGGCTTTCGCTCCCAGGATATCATGTTCCCGGTCGCCCACCATGATGGCCTCATCGGCGGAAATCCCGCAAGTATCCAGCACATATCGGATCACCTCATCCTTTTTCACGCGTTCCCCGTTCATCCCGCTTCCTGACACGAAAGAAAAGTATTCCTCTATCCCGAAATACTGTAAGATCTGCAACGCATAGCCATGGGGTTTCGATGTAGCAAGGATCAAATGATATCCCGCCTCATCCAAATCGGAAAGCATCTGTCTAATGCCGGGATATAATTCATTTTCATAAATGCCCGTCACAGAATAATACTCCCGGTAATACTTCACACCTTCCCTGGCCTGCTCTTCCGATAATCCATAAAATTTCTGAAATGACTCCGTCAGCGGAGGCCCGATAAAGGGCGTCAGTTCCTTTAAATATTTCACTCGAATCCCAAATTTGGAAAGGGCATATTGCGTGGATGCCGTGATTCCCACCATGGAATCCGTCAACGTACCGTCCAGGTCAAATAAGACATATCTCTTCATTCTCTCCCCTCCCTGATCCCTATCTTTTTATATTCATCAAGCCTGTTTTGTTATCCCCATTTTGTATAAATTCCCAGACATTATCCTATGAACAGTATAAAAGAAAAAGGGACAAAATTCAACCTGTAAAGCGATAGATATACACATGCATGATGCAAATATCCCTAATAAACCTAAAATTTCCATGGCGCTCAAAAAGGCGTAGATAAAAGAATGCATGATTGACATTGTAACTTTTATAAAATATAATGATACAAAATACAGGACCAGCTGCGAAACATTTCGCAGCTTTCTATCTACCGAACCCCATATAACGTTTATTTTAAGGAGATGATGATTTTTGGACCCCAGTTCCATAGGCCAGATAGTTGTTTTAATCATTTTGCTTGTATTTTCTGCACTTTTTTCATCAGCGGAGACCGCTCTCACCACGGCGAACAAACACCGGATGCGTGCGCTCGCGCAGAGCGGCGACAAGCGGGCGATGCGGTTCCTGAAATTAACCGATAATCCGGAAAAGATGCTCAGCGCTATTTTAATCGGTAATAATATCGTGAACCTTTCCGCTTCCTCGCAAACGACGACGCTTGCCATCAGCCTCGCGTCGCAGGCAGGCTTTGGAGAAAATACCAGTGCTTTTATCGGCCTTGCTACCGGTATCCTGACTTTTTTGATCTTGATTTTCGGCGAGATCACCCCGAAACCCGTCGCGACAAAAAATAATGAGTCGATGTCGCTTTTCTATGCCGGGACTATTTATGTTCTTACATTTGTTCTGACGCCGGTTATTTTTGTTGTGATCTCCATAAGCTATTTCTTCTGCCTCCTTCTGGGCATCGGTCAGGAGGACGACCAGAAAATGACGGAAATGGAGCTTCGTACCATCATGGACGTCAGTCAGGAAGACGGCGTCATCGAGCCGGAAGAGAAAGATATGATCAATAATGTATTTGACTTCGGCGATTCTGTAGCCAGGGACATTATGGTGCCCCGTATTGACATGAGCTTCGCTTCTGTGGACATGTCTTACCGGGAAGTGGTTGACTGCTTTATAGAAGATAAATACTCACGGCTCCCGGTCTACGAGGAATCCAAGGATCATGTCATCGGCATTTTAAATCTAAAGGATCTCTTTTTTTACAAAGAAACCCATCACAACGAAGATTTTGATATGCGAAAGATTCTTCGCGAACCTTTTTTTACCTATGAATTCCAGAAAACCTCTGTTCTCATGGAAGAGATTCGGGAGAAGCCCTACAGTGTCGTCATCGTTTTGGACGAATACGGATCCACTGCCGGGATGATCACCATCGAAGATCTGATGGAAGAGATTGTCGGCAATATCCGGGATGAGTTCGATACCGATGAAGCGGAAGCGGTCAAATGTGTAGGGCCTGGAGAATATGAGGTCGTGGGAAGCTTTAAGTTGGACGATTTAAATGATTGTCTGGGCACGGATATCGAGTCAGAAGATTACGATTCCATCGGCGGCCATATCATCGAGCTGCTCGATCATCTCCCGGAAGAGGGGGAAACCGTCCGCGAGGGCAGTTACCTCTATTCCGTGAAAAAAATGGACAAAAACCGGATTGAGACGGTTTATATAAAGGTCGACCACAGAAATCAGGCCGAGTAACAGCCAGTGTGCTGTATAGCAAATCTGTTTGTCTATTTGCTGAATATCAATGACACAGCATACCAGGGGGATTTTGTGGCAAGCCATAATAGCCATATTAACCGAAAGATTCTGTGAAAAGGATGAATAATATGATTACGGATAAACAAAGACAACGGGATAATGAATTTGACGGGGAATATCAATCCAAGAGCTGCTATACTCCAGAACAGTGGGAGAATATCCTGCGTTCCGGCCAGATTGCTCCAGATGACCTTTCTCTTCTGCAACAGGTATATGGTTCTTACAACCATGCGGCCACTCTTCTTCAGCTGTCCTTTCACAGCTCCACGACGGAAGAAGATATCCTAAACCGGGTCAACGGAATCGGTGCATTATTGGGAAAGGCCAATGAGTTGGATCCCGATACAGATTTTGACGGCAACGAATACTGGTGGTTCCTCTGTTTTTGGGGAAAGAATACCGATGCCGGTACGCTGGAACTGAAATTACATCCAGAACTGACCGAAGCCATCGGCGCCTTATGGCCGGAACTGGAGCAGACATACTATGCATTTACGAATGATGTGGACCGCAGCCTCCAGATTCGTTATAGCCAGGAAGACGCGGTATGGATCGCGTCGGCAGTCCTCTTATATGAGAAATACTACCGTTATCCCGGCATCAGCACCGACGATATCCTGCTCATGCAGTATGAGGTGCAGGTTCGTGCCCAAAAGGTATTCGGGCAGGACGTCGATGTGCGCACGATCACGCAGATCTGTAACGCGGATGAGCGGGGACACCGCTTCAACTATCTGCGGGATATTTATAAATATTACCGGGTCAGCTTTCCCGGCGAGTTTGACAGGGATCGGGAACGTCCAGACCCGGAGAACCTGGATTACGGTGCCTACGTATATTCTGTTTTTGGATACATGACCCTCGATCAGATCGTGGATTTTATCGAGCATGAGTATGCCCATCTGGTGGATGAATCCTATGTGGAGCTGAATGCGGCAAACGGCTTCGTCCGGCTGGCTGACTGTCTCCCCCGACAGGGCGGCGCTCCCTTTGATCCCGAGGATACTTCTGAACAGGCTCTCTCTCTGCGAGCAGACGGCCAGGATTGCCTCGAGACATTTCGTATGATACCGGAAACACTGATCAGGGAATATCCAAACTTCACCTACGCCCGGAAAGCAGACTGGTACGACCCTTCCGATAAACGAATCGCCTATATTTTCTGCGACGTTCTCTTCATGGAAAGTTATGAGCATACCCACGCCTGCCTCTCCTTCCTGACGGTTCCCGATAAGGATGCGGTCCATATTGAGATTGCCTTGAATCTTCCCTATTGTTCCAATGAGGAAGCGATGCGACGGATTGAGGAGAAATGTAACAGACTGACTCTCATGACCGCCGCCCCTTTTCAGGTCAGCAATGTCGATCCCGAAGGCTGTGACCTGACGGAAGACGG
>JAJQDO010000230.1 GCA_021202175.1 Clostridiales bacterium
TTCTAAACTCTTCTGGCCCGCGCAATAAATAAATCAGACCAAAATGCCAAAAATTGTAAATCAGTCTGCTCAGAGGAAGAAAAAAATCAGACCAAAATGCCAAAATCGAGAAATTGGTCTGCTCGGAAAGCGTGAATTAATGGTATCGAGACTTATTGATATATCATAATTACAAATACGAAACTATAGTCTATTCACAGGAATCATCACCTACCCCGTGAATCAGTAAAAAATACCTGTATGCGGCGCTTGTCGTATATTGTTGCTTGATAAAATCTTCTCATTCTCGTACAATATCAAAAAAGGAACACATGTCGCATGATAAATTTTTATTCTAAATGTTTTGTTAGAGTATTTTACGCAAACTTCTCATAGCAAAAATGAGATCGTCCCTGGAAAACTCAATACTCTTATACACATAAATACCATTTAAGCGGGATTTTGTCCGCCTAAATGTACTCTCTGCATATATTTTGGGGAAGGCGGTCTATGAATTTTGCAAAAAAATCCCCTGCAGATGTTTTGATTACAAAACATTTGACGAATCGCGAACTGGTGTTATACTAATCAATAATACAACAAAATCTAGAGAAAGTTTCACATAATCTTAAATGCGCATTTTATTATCTTAGATGTGCATCATATTCTAAAAGGAAGGAGAATACATGCTTCAAATCCAACATGTCTGCAAGGAATACCGTACTGGAACGCTGGTACAGAAAGCTTTAGACGACGTCAGCCTGAATCTCAGAGACAATGAGTTCGTGGCCATCCTGGGTCCCAGCGGCTCCGGGAAGACGACGCTTCTTAACATCATCGGCGGGCTCGATCAATATGACAGCGGCGACCTGATCATCAACGGCATCTCCACAAAACAATATAAGGACAGGGACTGGGATTCTTACCGTAACCATACGATCGGTTTCGTATTTCAAAGCTACAATCTGATTCCCCATCAGACACTGCTCTCCAACGTGGAACTGGCGCTGACCATCTCCGGCATCGGCAAAGCCGAACGGCAAAGGCGTGCCAGAGAGGCGCTGGAAAAGGTGGGACTGGGCGACCAGCTCGCGAAAAAGCCGAATCAGTTGTCCGGCGGTCAGATGCAGCGAGTGGCCATCGCCCGCGCTCTCGTCAATGACCCGGATAAGCTTCAGGCTGAAGATCCGACGGGCGCAGTCGACAGCACCACCAGCGTGCAGGTCATGGACTTATTAAAGGAAGTGGCTGATGACCGTCTGGTCGTCATGGTCACCCACAACCCGGACCTGGCTAAGCAGTACGCCACCCGTATCGTCCAGCTTTCGGACGGCCAGATTCGTTCCGACACTGACCCCTATATCATCGAGGAGGAATCTCTGGAAGAGGCCACTTATAAAAATATGGGCAAATCTTCCATGAACCTCTGGACAGCGATCAACTTAAGTTTTAACAACCTGCGGACGAAAAAAGCCCGTACACTCCTGACGGCCTTCGCCGGATCGATCGGCATCATCGGCATCGCCCTGATCATGGCGCTTTCCACGGGGGTCAATAATTATATTTATGACATTGAAGAAGAAACGCTGACCAGCTATCCGCTGACGATTTCGAGTACGGGATTCGACCTGACTTCGCTGATGGCCGGCGTCAGTCTGGGCGGCAGCAGCGAGGAGGAAGAAGAAGAGGAAGATCAGATTAATGTCATCGATATGATCACGACGATGTTTTCCAAGATGGATTCCAATGATCTGGAAGCCTTGAAGGAATATCTGGATAGCGGCGAGAGCGGCATGGAACCTTACGTGAACGCCATTGAGTACACCTACGATGTGACGCCGCAGATCTACAGCTTAAATGACGGCACGGTCCGTCAGGTGAATCCGGACTCTTCCTTCAGTTTTCTGGGTTTCGGTTCCGGTTCTTCCGCCAGCAGCCTCATGTCCTCCATGATGAGCACGGACGTCTTTTATCAGCTTCCCGAAATTGAGTCGCTGTACAAGGATCAGTACGAGGTGAAGGCGGGACACTGGCCGGAAAATTATAATGAGATCGTCCTGGTATTATATTCTGACGGCAGTATCAGTGATTTTCTTCTGTATACCCTGGGCCTGCGTGACCCTGTAGAACTCGACGACATGGTCCAGCAGTTTGTCGACGGAGAAGACGTGGACGCTCCGGAGATTCTCGACACTTACTCCTATGACGATATCCTGGGAAAGACCTTTAAGCTGGTAAATGCAGCGGATTACTACAAATATGACAGCGAGTACGAAGTCTGGACAGACAAGAGCAGTAACAAAAAATATATAAAGAAACTGGTGAAAAAAGCAGAAGATCTGACCATCGTTGGCATCATCCAGGCTAAAGAGGATTCCAGCAGCACTATATTGTCTTCCGGCCTTTATTATCCTTCGTCGTTGATTATACATGTGGCCGAACAGGCAGCTGAAAGCGAGATTGTAAAAAGCCAGATGGATAATCCGGATATCAATGTGCTCACCAACGAACCCTTTGGGGAAGACAGTGATGAGAGCGCGTTCGATATGAGTTCCCTGATCTCCATTGACGAGGACGCCCTGACGGAGTCCTTCTCCGACTCCTTTGATCTGGCCGACGCTTTTGATCTGAGCAGCGCCTTCAACCTGGACGATATGGATTTATCGAGTTCCATCGATCTGTCAGACATGGTTAATTTCAGTAACATTTCCATCAATCTGCCAGATATGCCGGACATGGATCTTGACGATCTGATGGATGGCATCACCATCGATGCCTCGGGAGCAGACCTCACCGAGCTTGCCACCAGCCTGCTCACCGGCTATCAGGAATATATATCGAAAAATACAGATATCTCATCCACCAGCCTGGCGGATTCCTTTACGGCCTATCTGTCCACCGACAGCGCCCAGACCATTTTACGGGAAAGCATCCTGGAAATGATGGGAGACAGCAGCAGCGTCACCGTCTCCACCGACCAGATCAACGAGCTGGTCTCTGACATTTTGACTAGTTATATGAATTACGTAGGAGCAAATGAAAGCACAAGCGATGGGAATTCGGATACGAGTACTGATGAAGGCAGTTCCTCCAGCGATACTTCAGGAGAGGAAAGCGATGGGAGTTCAAGCGAGGGAAGCGCTTCAAGCGGCAGTTCGGGAACCGGAAGTTCCAGTGCCGGTAACGCAACTACGCTGACCGACTATCTGGCAACCTCCGAGGCCCAGACATTGGTACAGACCTGGATCTCACAAAATATCACGACGAATACCGACGATATCTCCATCTCCTCCGACCAGCTTCAGACCCTGACGTCCAAGCTGGCCGCCGGTTATGAAACCTATGCGGAAGAGAACGGTTATCTGACCTCCTCCACAATCATGGAGTCCTTTACCGACTATCTGCAGACGGACTCCGCCAGCAGCATTTTAACCAAGGCCGTCTCCGGCATGGTGGACACGGACTCCTTAAGCAAACAAATTGGCACTGCCCTGCAGACCTATATGACGAGCGCCTTTTCCTCTTACGGAGAAACGCTCGCGGACTCCCTGGAAACACAGATATCCTCTGCCATGACCCAAGTGATGGCACAGGTGATGAGCCAGCTCTCCTCTTCCATCGAGGACGCGATGACAGACATGGTTGAGGAAATGGCCAACAGCTTGCAGGACTCCATCGGCATCGACGCCGACACATTCATGGAGGCCTTTGATTTTAATCTCGACAGTGACGATCTGACGGAGCTGCTCGTATCCATGAGCACCGCCACCAGCTCCACCTACGAGGGCAACCTGGAAACCTTCGGCTACACGGACTTCACCACGCCGGCTGAAATTGACATTTACTCCACGGATTTCGAAGCCAAAGAATGTGTAACAGACATTTTAGGCGCCTACAACACGCGCATGCAAGATGAAGGAAAGGAAGAACAGGTCATCACCTACACGGATACCGTCGGCACCCTGATGTCCTCTGTGACTGACATCATTGATCTAATCAGCTATGTGCTGATTGCTTTTGTCGGTATCTCCCTGGTGGTCTCCTCCATCATGATCGGTGTCATCACCTATATCAGCGTGCTGGAACGAAAGAAAGAAATCGGTATTCTGCGGGCCATCGGCGCCTCAAAGGGAAATATCTCCCAGGTATTCAACGCAGAGACCGGCATCATCGGGCTATGCGCCGGACTGATTGGCATCGCTCTGGCTCTGCTGCTTACGATACCTGGTAACGCCATCATCCACTATCTGGCGGATTCCAACGACGTCAACATGGTCCTTCTGCCACAATATGCCATCGCGCTGATCCTGCTCAGTGTATGCCTGACGCTGATCGGCGGGCTGATTCCGTCCAGAACGGCCGCCAAGAGCGACCCAGTGACGGCTCTGCGAACAGAGTAAAGACCTGTCGCATTTACTTGGCAAACCCGACAAACCCACGAAGATACGTAGGAACGCCCTTACCGTTCACGACTTTGCATGAACAGTAAGGGCGTTATTCTATCCACATTCTTCAGGGGGGACCAGATTATTGATTATAGCGCTTTTGTCCATACTCCTCCTTCATTTTTCACTCTGTTTTATTAATATCAGCACTTTTGTCCATACTTTTACTTCCTAAATTCATATACTGCCGTCCCGTACTTATCTAACATTTGCTCTCCCTGTACTTTCTTCCCAGTATACAAATGAACAGCCTCTTTTTTCAAGATATATCGCACCGCTTCCGGCTGAAAATTCAGTACAAACAAATATCGTTTCCCTTCCTTTTGCCGCATGACAATCTCCACGGTCTGTGGTGCCTCCACATATTCTCGGAATGGTTTCAAAATCTCGACATAATCCAGAAGACTTTGCATATTTTCTCTGGAAAAAGTGCTGCCAACATGAATCGTCCGGCCAATCCCAGTTCTTTTTTCTGTAACAGCAGCTTGACCGGCATAATAGCTATTCCCGTAACGAGCCAGAACCTTCGTACCCGGAAGCGGCGTCAATATATCATTAAACACGGGCAATCGATCCTCACCCCATCAAAGTCCGCCCAAACAGGCTCTTCTGCTGGACTGGTAAAAGTAAAATCCCGCACATCAGACCCGGTCAACTCCTGCAGAAGTCCCGGCTGCGGCATCATCACACAATGACCGTTCCTGTCCTTATATCCACTGCGGCAACCGAGAATCAACGTTCCTCCGACCCGAACGTATTTTTTCAGAAGTTCCACGCGCTGTTCACTCATCAAGGTTGGATGAGGATAAAAGGCCACCGGATACCGCATGAGGTCCTCCAGAACGTTGTCTGTTACATCGTTCTGACGACACGCAACGTTATACGCTATATTATTCTGGTGACACGCAGCATTTTCTGATGCATTTTCTGTTGCATCTTCCTGACAATCCACATCGGTATCCACTATACCATCAACATCCTGGTGATACACAACATTTTCCGCTGTCTCTTCAGGCAGGTACACGATATCATAAGGCGTATGCGTAAGCTCCGAAGCCATAAAAATCTCTGCTTCGCTGGCCTCGCTCACTCTTCTGTGCCATACATCTACCGTCGTATCCCACACATTATCGTAATCCTTGATCAGGGCAAAAGCTGCTATATTCTCCGCTCCGCAAACGGCATCGATACTCTTAAGCTTCTGATAAAAATCCCTGACCTCCATCAGCTTACGGTTATCCCGATTATCATAATCCAAAATGCCATGCCAGTACATTTCAGTGCCAACTGTACAGGTTCTCCACCGGAAAAAGGAAATGAAATCCGCACCTTGAGCCACACTCTGCATAGCCCACAGCGTCAGCTGTCCCGGTCTTGGCGCCGGAGCTTCCATGCGGGTCGTCCAGCCATTTGCCCCGGACTGCTGTTCCATAATCCCAAAATGCGGACAGATGGAACGCACCTCACTTAGATTCTTCGTCCATCGGCGGTCATTCAGATCATCGGCCGTCTTCGGATCCCGGTCCAGCCCAAAAGCAAAATTAGGATAAGAGTCATAAGTATATACGTCCAGACAATCCCTCACCATGCGATGATTATCCACATTAGCAAAGAGGCCATTGGTCATGATAAAATCCTCCGGCTTTTTATATTTCCGGATAATATCCGCCTGCATCCCACAATATTCCAGCGTACTGCCTGAAATAAAGCGCAGATAATCCAGATGCTGATGGGGATTGACACCGTTATTATACACCGGACGCGGCACATAAATCTGTTCCCAGCTGGTGTAGGTCTGATTCCAAAACGTTGTCCCCCAAGCTTCATTCAAGTTATCCAACGTAGGATATTTCTTTTTCAAAAAAATGCGAAATGCCGCCGAGTCCGCATCCGCATAAAACTCACAGGTCTCACAATTTAACTCATTATCAATCTGCCATCCTACAATGGCCGGATGTTTTCCATAATGCTCTGCTTCCTTTTCCACAATGCGGGCACTAAGATACCGATAGACCGGCGCATTGTAATTATAGTGTTTCCTTCCGCCATGGCGAATCAACACCCCTTCTTTGGTGGCATTAAGCACCTCCGGATATTTCTCCGTCAGCCAGGCCGGCGGCGTGGCTGTAGGAGTGCCAAAAATGACTTTCATTCCTTTTTCCTGGCACAAATCCAAAAAGGAATCAAAATAGTCAAACGTAAAACACCCCTCCTCTGGCTCTACCTTATTCCAAGCAAACTCCGCAATCCGAATCACCGTCATCCCGACATCAAGCATCCTCGTCAGATCCGACTCCCACAGGCTTTCATCCCAATGCTCTGGATAATAACAAGTCCCCATCGTCATATTCTGCCACTTAAAATGTTGTTTTTGATTCATTACAATCTCCTTTTCTCCGCCTTTTCACTATTTACACTAAAAGTACAAATAGATTACCAGTCATAGTAAATGTCTAATTCAAATTCATAATAAACTGACATGCCTGCTTCGCAGGCATCACTATGTACATACGCCTTAGGCAACTAAATTTTAGTACTTGCCTTTCTCCCGCAACGTGCGATAATAATCCTTACGGAAGCATAGCTCAGCCGGGATGAGCGTTCGCCTCACACGCGAGAGGTCATGGGTTCGAGCCCCATTGCTTCCATCGAAAGACCTTGTCAGGATATACTCTGACAAGGTCTTTTATAGTTTTTCATTTTATAATTCTTTATATAATTCTCTGTGCATAGAACTTTACAAATACCTCGAGAGCCTCGAGCAGATCGTTTCCTACCAGCGTCTGTCAGCAGAAATAACATCTGCAATTGATCCGGGAGAATATTAGATTCTCTTGAACCACTGTGGTCTACCTATTGTCTAAAGCCAATAGGCTTCCTGCTTCATCAACCTCTTCAAAAAACTAACATTGGCAAATGGAGCAGGATAAACTTTGCACAAACCCTTATTCGACGCTATATAACTGCCTATGCTAAGACAAAAATACTGTATGATCTCCTGATGAAATCTACCTGGTGGAGCCATATCATAAATATGCCCATCTATCAGTTCGGCTCTTTTTCCATCCGGCAAATCATATATAACATCAATCGTATACTTATCCTCTTTTGGCAATGGCATAAAACTTCTCCTTTCCAGAATCCTTATAGAATGTATTTGTTTTTAGTATAACATGTCTAATGAAGCGTCTCAATCATAATTTAATTATAGCACTGCCTATGTTACCATCTCCACTGCGTTGGTCTACGCTCTGCTTTGGTTCCGTGATATTGCGGAAATATTGTAAAAAACAAAGAAAAAATAAAATTTCAAAAAACTCTTGACATTTCCTCATTGTGCGTTACAATAGTTTAAAAACAAAATATTTGATACTAAAATGATGTGCTTCTCCAGCGAAGCACTTCTTTTCAAGACATTACTAGCACTCGATTGATTTGAGTGCTGACAAAAGAAGAAAGAAGGATTTTATGCAGTTAAGACCATTGGGAAAACGAGTTGTTTTACAGCATCAGGAGATTGAGAAGGAGAACGCTTTCGGCATTGTCCTTCCTGACAGCGCCAAAGAGAAAACGAAGGAAGCAATTGTGATATCCATCGGTCCTGAGGTCGATGAAGGATTAAACCTTAAAGAAGGCGATAAGGTCATCTATTCGCAATATTCCGGAACCGATGTGAAATTGGAAGAAGAAGAATATGTCATCGTCAGCCAGGATGATATCGTGGCAGTTGTTCAATAAACCTTCCACGTGTTTTTCAAAATCTATAAAACCTTGTGTATTTATAAAACCATGTGTATCTATGAATCCATGTGTATCTATGAATCCATATGTTTCTATGAATCCATGTGTCGCAAAGAATGACAAAACATTCGTAAGCATATTAAAATAATGAAAGAAGGAGTTTAAAATGGCAAAAGAAATCAGTTATGATGTAGATGCAAGGAACAAAATGGAACAGGGCGTCAACCAACTGGCTGACACCATAAAGGTCACTCTCGGGCCGAAAGGAAGAAATGTTGTCTTAGATAAGTCCTACGGCGCCCCTACGATTACAAATGACGGCGTGACCATCGCGAAAGAGATTGAACTGGAAGACCGGTTTGAAAATATGGGCGCTCAGCTGGTAAAGGAAGTCGCCACCAAAACGAATGATTCCGCAGGGGACGGCACTACGACAGCGATTGTTCTCGCCCAGGCTTTGATCAGAGAAGGCATGAAAAACATCACCGCAGGCGCGAATCCCATCATTTTACGGCGTGGAATGAAGAAGGCTGCTGACGTTGCCATTGATTCAATCGGACAGATGAGCCAGCCGGTAACGGGCAAGGATCATATTGCGAAGGTTGCCGCCATCTCCTCAGAAAATGAAGAAATCGGCGAGATGATCGCCGACGCGATGGAAAAAGTAGGTGAAAATGGCGTCATCACTGTAGAAGAATCCAGGACGATGCAGACAGAGATCGATGTGGTGGAAGGCATGCAGTTTGACAACGGTTATCTTTCCAGTTACATGTGTGACGATAAAGAAAAGATGACGGCAAATATGGAGAATCCTTACATTCTTATTACCGATAAAAAGATTTCCAACATTAAAGACATTCTTCCATTGCTCGAACAGACCGCGACGAACGGAAAAGAATTGCTGATCATCGCAGAGGACGTTGAGGGCGAGGCGCTCACCACGTTGCTTGTGAACCGCCTGCGCGGCACACTGAAGGTTGTCGCTGTCAAAGCTCCAGGATATGGAGACAGCAGAAAGGATCAGTTGCAGGATATCGCCATACTGACCGGCGGCGAGGCTGTTTTGGATGATCTTAACATGAACCTCTCCGATGTGACTGTCGATATGCTGGGGCGGGCAAAATCCGTCAAGGTTACCAAGGATGATACAACGATCGTTGACGGTGCCGGCAGCCAGGAAGAGATTGCTGACCGGATTGCCAGCCTGAGACGTCAGATGGAAAACACAACCTCTGAATTTGACAAAGACAAGATTATGGACCGGATCGCAAAGATGGGCGGCGGTGTGGCCGTGATTCGAATCGGCGCCGCCACAGAAACAGAGATGCAGGAAGCGAAATACCGTATGGAAGATGCATTAAACGCGACAAGAGCAGCCGTGGAAGAAGGCATCATTGCCGGAGGCGGATCCGTATACATTCACGCGCAAAAGGATGTTATCGCCTTAGCAGATACCTTATCCGGCGATGAGGCAACCGGAGCCAGAATCGTAGGCAATGCTCTGGAAGCACCTTTACGTGCTATCGTAGAAAATGCAGGCTTAGAGGGTGCTGTCATCGTCAAAAAAGTAAAGGATTCCGAAACCGGCATCGGATTTGATGCTGTCTCTGAAACCTATGTAGATATGATGAAGGAAGGCATCATCGACCCGGTAAAGGTAACGCGCAGTGCCCTGATTAATGCCGTCAGTGTTACATCCACTCTTCTCACTACGGAATCGGCAGTAGCCGATATCAAAGAAGATACACCAGTTCCATCGCAGGGAGCCAATATGGACTATGACTATTAAATGACTACTAAATTGTTCATTTAAATTTAAAAATTATCTATTATCCCTATTTATGCTGCCAATCAAAGGGCGGCATATTAGGGATTTTTGCGAAATACATTTTTCATCATTGTTCATGCCGCTAAAAGGTATGCGGCGGAATGGAGGTTTACAATGAGATATGCCGTCATCTATCAATCTGCAAGCGGCAATACGGAGCTCATCGCCGAACAAATTTTTCAAACCATTGACAGTACAGATAAGATACTCTGTGACCTTAATCATATGGACACACTGCCAGAAGCAGATATGTACTTTCTGGGATTTGGAATCCGTTACAACTCCTGCTCTCTGAAAATGTTGGATTTGTTCGAAAAATTGGAAGACTTGAACGTGAAATATGCCATTTTTGCGACTTGTGGTTTCCTTCCCAATGAACGATACAAAGAAAAACTCAAAGATAATCTAGATGTATGGCTGCCAGATACCTCTGAATGTATTGATATGTTTCTCTGTCAGGGAAAAGTTGAGCCAGCACAACAGGATGCTTTGATCAACCAGATACCAGTAGATGAAGAAAAAATCCGACACATGTTCCAGATGGGAGAAACGCATCCCGATGAAGAAGATTTTGAAAAAGCAGAAGAATTCACCCGCATGGTACAGAAAAAGGCGGAGAGAGGCTAATATCCGTTATTATTTATAAAATGCCACATCACTTCCAAACCACAAACAAACATCTCAAAACAGCGAGATATATAATATACCCATAACAATGGACACTTGAAACCAGATAAACGCCGATGATTCTTTTAACCATCGGCGTTTTGTAAATATTCCCTCAAGAAATATATTTTTAGAATCTCCGGTAAAGAGTTTCATCAAAAACTATATCGCATCTTCTGTCATTCTCTCCATGACAAGCAGAAAATGTACCTAAGTGACACAGTATATTCTCACTGACCATATTCTTTTAACAGTCTCTCCACGTTATGTTCCAACTGCATCGTTACCCGGCCAAAAGCTTCCAAATCATTTTTCTCGATATCACTCACCAGTTTTTTTGAAATCTCTTCCCATATAGCATCCATTGTCACCGACAAATCTTTCGCCTTATCCGTAATCTGATACCGAACAAACCGATGATCCTCCTTATCTCTCTGGGATATAACATACCCTTCTTTGCAAAGACGATCCACCGTAGTAGAGATATGCCCCTTGTTCATCTGCAAAAAATTCGCAATACTCGTAAGCGTATTCAGTTCCTGGTAACGGTACAGCAAGTATACCACCACCAGCTCCGCTCTGTTTAAACCAGTGACCATCCTTGCCTCGCTGACAAGCATATTTTCAATCCTTCTCTTAAACTTTCCACTTCTGATGATATTCTCAACGATATTATCCATCGATTTCTCCTATTAATCCGCGCAGTCTTCACTATGTAACTATGATAGTTCTCTACATATCCTATATCCTTCTGGATTCTCCATATATCCTTCAGCAATCCTCCATGTAACCGTTCATGATTCTATGCCATTCCCCTGTCTTTCTATTATATCTCCATCGTCTCCAACCAAAGATTATAATTCTCTGGAAAATAATAGCAACGTATTTTTCTTATAACTATTTTACTCTATATAACAAAAAAAACAATAACCGAAAAATGCTGCCTCACCGGTGAAATACCAGCGAGACAGCTCGTTTATGCGGGATAATCACGTAACCATTATCCAATAATCTTTTGACACCCTAATCAATTTTCCATGTAAACTATCTATATACAACTATTTATAATGATTCAAGCGACAAAAGCCTGTTTTCCAAAAATTGAGCACAGTATATGGTACTGTTTGAACTCGATTATATACAAAATATAGTGCTCAACAAATCTAGATAGGGCTTTTGTCGGGCAAATCTTATAATATCTCAAAGACAATTCGTAATGTAAGGTCAAATTATTTGGAAGACGCTCTTTTGGCTTTCAGCTCATTTATCAGGCCGAGACGGTTGGTCTTAAAATGGAAGAAAGGACGTTCCTTAATCGCTAGGATCTCCACTGGATACATATGAGGTTCCAGGCAATCCAAAACAGCATCGCGAATATCATCCACTGCATATCCATCTTCCAATACCACATACAGATAAGGGAGAGTATATCCCGGATGCTCATCATCATCAATCAGTACAGAGAATTCATCCTTAATCCCCTCAATCTCCGCATCCGCGACCAGATTTTCCATCGGAAGAACGGCCAGATTACCTCCACCATAACGTGTGGTAAAACCGCGGTTCAGCGAATAAATAACACCATCTTCATCCATATATCCAATATCACCGGTGTGAAGCCAGGTTCTTCCATCATCATGAACCCAGAGGACCTTAGATGTTGCTTCTGGATTATCATAACCTAACATAACACCAGGACCGGACTTACAGAGTTCGCCCATCTCATTATATCCTAATTCTTCCTGTGTACCCGGTTTAAACACGCTGACCAGTGTTAACGGCATAGGAACACCGACATTTCCATCACGAATCGGTTTATCTGCCATCGGCAGTGTCAGATTCGCTCCTGCCTCACTGCTGCCATATCCTGTTGTCAGTCGAATCTTGCAGTTGTGCTCCCAGAAGAACTGTTCCTCACGATCCATCTGATGGTTGTTGGACGCTTCACATCCAGGACCAGCCGCTACCAGATGAGATAGATCATAATCCTTCGGAATGCGGTCACTGTTGACAATCACATCCAGGAACATCGGGATAACCGGCCAGTTATTTACCTTATAACGCATCATCTCCAGATCGACATCCTCGACAAAGCAGAACGGATTCATAATCAGTAATTTGTTCGAGGACAACGGCATCAATACCATGGCAATCACAACGGCCACCAAAGCCGGTGGCAGGCAGGTTACCATCCAGTTCGGACGAAATCCTTCTGCCCCTCCATAGAAGTTCATCTGGCAAACTGTACCCAACATGGAATAAGCAGAATGGATGACCT
>JAJQDO010000084.1 GCA_021202175.1 Clostridiales bacterium
ATACGGTATCTTCCATGACCGATGAATCCCTGGATAATGAACTGCCGAAACAGATTGCCACATTCGAAGAGAAATTACAGGAAGCTGAGAAAGCGGTAGCCGAAGCGGAAAAACTTGCCGATGAAGCGGAAGTGCGTGCGGTGGAAGCAGAACGAAAGGCAGCCGCAGCCGAAGGCAGAGCAGCGGTTCTTGAATCCCAGGCAGCAACGACAAAGGCGGCAGCGGTTCCACAGACGAAGGATGAGGCTTATCAGCAGTACATAAAGAATGCCGACCTGTTGTGCCAGCAGATTGCCAGCATGCAGGAAAGGGAAGGTATCATCGTGAAGGACGCGGAAGCAAAAGCAGCGCAGTTAACGACGGAAGCAGAAGCAAAGGCAACACAGATGACGACGGAAGCAGAAGCAAAGGCAATGCAGATGACGACAGAAGCGGAAGCAAAAGCGTCACAGATGATCGCGGAAGCTGACGCGCAGGCAGCGCAAACGGTCACGGAGGCTGAGACGAGAGCACAACAGACAGTTACCGAGGCTGACGCAAAAGCGTCACAGATGCTCAGCGAGGCGGAAGCGAAGGCGTCACAGATGACGGCGGAAGCAGAATCTGGCGCATCACAGAAGGTTGGCGACGCAGAGACCCGTGCCGCTAAAATCGTGGAAGAAGCACAGCTTCAGGCCAACGAGATTCTGGCAGGCATCAAGAACCAGCGCCTGGAAGAACAGAAGATGTGTGAGGAACTTTCGACACAACGGGAAAAGATGACTGCGACCCTCAAAACGATGAGTGCCGAGGTAGCACAGTTGCTTGATAAATTTCAATAAATCATGATATAGATATGGCTTGAGGTACTGATTATAAAAGATAATCATGTGCATCATCAGGTAAGGAGACATTATGCTGAGGCTGGTTATTTTTGATATGGATGGATTGATGTTTGATACGGAGCAGGCCACATTTCGTGCCTTTATGGAAACGGTCGCGCGGTGGGGGTATGAGCCAAAAAGAGAACAATTTCTGCAGTTCCTTGGATTAAATGCCCAGGCGATTCAGAAGAAATACTGTGAATTTTACGCGCAGGACATTGATGCGGCAGAGCTTTATCGTCAGGTGGGCGAGAGACGCGAGGAGATTCTTAAGAAAGAAGGACTGCCGGTAAAGGAAGGCCTGGCGGCTCTTTTGGATGTCCTGGATGAAAAACGCATAAAAAAGGCAGTCGCAAGTGGATCTGGCGACGATGTGATCTTGAAAAACCTGAATAATGCCGATCTCACGGAGAGATTTAATCTGGCGATGTCCACTGATCATGTGGAACGAGGAAAGCCGCATCCGGATATTTTCCTGGAAATCTGTCAACGACTTCGCGTAAAACCGGAGGAGACACTGGTTCTGGAGGATGCGGCCAGCGGGGTGCAGGCAGCGCTGGCAGGAGGAATTCCGGTCGTCAATGTACCGGACATGATTCCGATACCGGAGACGCTGCAGGAACAGTGTCTGGCTGTGGTGGATTCGCTTACGGATGTCATTCCATTACTCCCGGAGCTTCTATGATAGAACGATAGATAGAATTACGCGCGAGGACCACGCACGCATCTTTTGGTGTGAAAAGCATAAAGTGATACATACGTTTCGGCGTGAAAGAAATAAGGGACTATGCACATTTTCCGGCGTGAAAAGAATAAGAAGGATACGCACATTTTCTGTACATAGAGCATATAGTAAAAGGAAGTTGCAGGAAAGCGGGATATATTGTGAATCAATGGGAAGAGTGCAGTGATTTTGACTGGCTGCCGGGATTTCGGGAAATGGTGGCATGCCAGCAGAATGAGTCGGAAGAAGGAACAGCGCAGTCTGCCGGTTCTGGCGTTTCTGACACAGAGGAAGGAAAAACTATATTGCCTCCGGAAGAGCTGCAACAGGAAGAGCAAGCGTATTGGAAGGAATATGAGTACATGACCCGACTCCTTCCGTCTGTCGCCAGAGAGATTTGGGCTGTAGTGGAAGCGATGCTTGACCGGTATGAATACGAAGGCAGTTTCATGTATGCGGAATATCCGGATAAAAACAGCATCTTAAAGATTGTGGACGCTGTTTACGATAAGATGAAATATTATGAATGTAATACTGCGGAAAATAAGGTAGATGGCTCTGAAGGGAAAAACTGTTACTATATGGCACCGGAAGACAGAGGAATCCAGACGCCGTTACGTCATCTGATTCATGTCATACTCTGTTGGAACATGTCTTACCGCAGGCAGCGGTATAACCGCAGAAAAAAAGTGTTTCCGGTGGCTGGATAATATATTATAGTATGCTGATGTATATTATTGATAAGAAGTCGACAGGAAATTTATTGAAAATCAGATGATTTTTGAATCTATGGAGCCTGTTTGCAAGGCCCCGTTCAAAAGGAGAGCTGCGCAGTTTGTGCGCGGCTCTCCTGTGTTTTGCGACCCTGTTCACGGAATACGTGAAAAGTAACCCAAATCCTTTCATTTCGGTGAAGATTTTGATGAAGATGTTGGCTTTTGTTGCGTGGTTTGATGAATCATGTTAGAATGAATCCATCTTGGGATATCTGTATTTCACGGGATACCCTTTTGTCTCTTATACCATTATATATCAAAAAGGACGATTCGATGGAATTTTTAATAAATAAGATCAGAGCAAGTTTGAATGAACAGCTATTAAAGATAACAATCAGTAATCCTCGAAAGGCGGAGGAGATACGAAAATATGCCATTCGCCCGGTATTGTTGCGGGAACGGCTGCTTTTTCAGATGGAAAGCTTTACAAAGACGCAGGTATTCCATGAAAATCTGGATGCGGAGCAGACGATACGAAGATTGGAAGAGATTTTGCCGAATTATAAACAGGTGCTGATTCAGACAGTGGACGGGGACACGACGGCTCTCATAAATAAGAAAGGCAAGGCGTCCATTCGCATAGCGGGTAAGAGGACAGCAGAGAGGAAGTGTGCCGAGACGATGCCGGGTAAGGTGGATGATCGGGAATCAGTATCGTCATCGCCCATGCAAAGGCTCATGCACAATAAACCCAAAAGCTATATTTTGCAGGAAGGGCGGGTCGTCCCTTTCCTGCGGGATTTAGGCGTCATGACGGCGGAGGGGAAGATTGTCCGGGCAAAGTACGATAAGTTTCGTCAGGTCAATCGTTTTCTGGAATATATCCGGGATGTGCTGCCCTACCTTCCGAAGGATCGCCCGATGACGATTCTTGATTTCGGTTGTGGCAAATCTTATCTCACGTTTGCGGTTTATTATTATCTGACGGAATTGAACGATTATGATGTCCGTATTATTGGCCTGGATCTGAAGAAGGATGTGATCAGAAACTGCAGCCGCCTGGCCCGCAAATACGGATATGAGAACCTCCATTTTTATGAAGGCTCCATCGAAGAGTTTGAGGGAGTTGATCAGGTGGACATGGTCATCACGCTTCATGCCTGTGACACGGCAACGGATGTTGCCCTGTACAAGGCGATTCGCTAGGGCGCTGACGTTATCCTGTCGGTTCCGTGCTGTCAGCACGAGCTGAATGGCCAGCTGTCGGCAGATAAGCTGAAACCGGTCACGGACTATGGTATATTAAAGGAACGTTTCGCGGCGATGGCGACGGATGCAGTGCGGGCCGGATGTCTGGAAGCGTATGGGTATGAGACGCAGATTCTGGAATTTATCAATATGGAACATACTCCGAAAAATCTTTTGATCCGCGCCATCAAAAAGGAAAATAATCCGACAGAACAGCTGTCGATAGAGAAAGATAACAGCCTTGCGGGAAACCAGGGCATCCTTGAAGGAAATGATCTGGTGAGAAACCCCGAGATGCAAAAGAGAAATCCCGAGGCGCAAAAGAGAAACCACGAGACGGAAAAATGGAAGGAGATCAGCAGTTTTTGCGATACTTTTGGATTCCGTCCCACATTGAAAACTCTGCTGGAAAGCGAGCGGGAATGAACTGGAAGATAAAAAGAGAATAACACAGAGAATAATGAAAGATATTAATAAAGAGGACGATACCGATGAAAGAGAAAATGGGAACGATAATCATTCATATCCTGGTCGGCCTTGCGGTCTTTGTGGCAGCTCTGGTTGCTTTCAATTACCGTCTTACGGCTCAAAAGGAGAATCCCGTGGCCGAGCTGCAAAATTCCACCTATCCGGTGCTGGAGATTGGGGGGACGGATACTGATTACAACGCCATGTCGGCCTACAGCGGCGATATCGATTTGTCACTGGTGCGCAATCAGGTTACCGTGGTGGATAACTCAAAGACATTAGAACTGAAGCTTCATAATTACGATTATGATATCACAGCCATACAATATGTGCTTTTTGAAAGTGATCCGGAGGATCCACTGGAGGAAGGCACCTTGAATCAGCTGACAGAAAATGAAGAAGAAGGCGTGCGGACGGGAACCATTACCTTCGAGAGTAACTTAAAACAGGGGAAAAACTATTATCTGCGTATGTCCGTCCGACTGGACAACAGTACCAGAGTTTATTTTTATACCAAGATCCAAAATGGGGCGGGCTACCATCTGGACGATTATTTTACATACGTTTTGTATTTCCATGACAGTCTGTTTGACAGCACGAATATGGAGGATATCGCGACGTATCTGGAATCATCGGGAAATACCCAGAGTTCGCTGGAATATGTGAACATCAACTCCAGTTCATCCGCGGTATTTTATGGTGATATGGAAGTCACGCAGGAAGCCGACCCGCGGATTACGGAACGGCAACTTAATTCGACCTATGCGGTCCTGGAACTTACGACGATTCTGTCTACGGAGATCAGCGATGGGGTCGTTCGGTATTATGACGCAAAAGAGACATTCAAGGTACGGTACTCGACGGAACGTATGTATCTTCTGGATTATGAGAGGACGATGGACGCTTATTATAATGAATCTATCATTGATTCCACCAATAATTACGTCAGTCTGGGTATTCAGGACGAGAGCAATGTGGACTACATGTCTTCTGATGAAGGGAAAAAGATCGCCTTTGCCGTGGAAGGACAGCTCTGGTATTATAACTACAGTTCCTCCGATGTGTCGAAGATTTATAGCTTTTCTTCGGAAAACCTGTCGGATCTGCAGAATAATCAGGACGAGCATGGCATCAAGATTTTAAGTTTTGATGACGATGGGAACATCGTATACCTTGTGTATGGTTATATCAGCAGGGGAAAGCACGAGGGCGCCAATGGCATTCAGATCATGCGCTACAGCGTGGACACCAACTGCAATGAGGAGTTAGCCTTTCTCGTCACCTCTGTCCCTTACGACAGTATGAAGGAAGATATCGAAAAACTGGCTTATCTGAATGCGGATAATGTTTTCTACTGTCTGCTGGATGGAGATCTGCATAAGGTCGATCTGGAAGAAAAGACGGACGAGATCATGAAGTCCGGCCTGTTGAATGACAGCCTGACGGCGTCAAAGGATCATCATATTATCGCCATCGAGCAGGATCAGGATGTGACGAATAACACCGCCATCGAGATGATCGATCTGGAAAGTGGGGATTCCGTCATATTTACCTGCAAAGATACGAAACGGATCCGCTCTATCGGATTCCTGGATAACGACTTTATATATGGCGTCGCCAAAGCCTCTGACGTGTCACAGTCGGACAGTGGCACCATCACATTTCCTATGACGAAGATCCGTATCATGGATATTGAAGGAAATGAAGTGAAAAATTATACGAAAAGTGGGAACTATATATTAGAGACGAGCATCAGCGGCAGCGTGCTGGAAATGAAACTGGGGAAGAAAAAGAACGGTAAATTTACCAGTACGGGTTCCAAAGAATATATCCGTTATAAAGAGGAAGATACCGGCACGGAAGTCAGCCTGGCGACAAAATCCACGGAACCGTACGGTGAGCAGCTTTATTTTACATTTCCGAGTGGAATCTATATCCAGGTCGAGCCGGATCTGATTTTAACCAAGATGCTGTCCAGCGAGGATGACCTCTCATTGACGCTCACAAAGAGCGGGGACCAGACGAAGCAGTACTATGTGTATGCCAGCGGACAGAATGCAGGTTCGTATTCGAACCTGCCGGAAGCGGTGGAAGCGGCGAATGAGGCGAGAGGAAATGTCATCGACAGTTCGGAAAATGTATTGTGGGAATGCATTTTTGACAGTTACGCGATCGTGGCCGGCATGGATGACGTGGTTAAGGTGTCCGGGGACGGCAAGTCGCTGGCAGGATGCCTCTCCATGGTCGCGGCGGTCAATGGAAAGAATATATCCGCCAGTTCCATCGATACGAGCGAAGGCTCCGTGGAGGATCTGCTGGCGCAGTACAGTGGGGAGGAAACTTTGAACCTGACCGGATGCTCTGTGGATAATATCTTATATTATATCAGCAAAGGCAGTCCGATTCTTGCGAAATACAACAGCAAGAGATATGTGCTCATTATGAGTTATAATTCCACAAATATCCGATATCTGGATCCAGTCACCGGAGAATCTACCATGACGGACAGGACCACACTGACAGAAACTTTGAAGAAAGCGGGAAATGTATTTTACAGTTATCTTGAGTAAGACAAAGGCGAGATATAGAAACACTGTTGTATCTACAAGAGAAAGCAATCCGCAGAAAGAAGGAAAAATAAAGAGGTAACAGAGTGAAAAAGGGTTGTAGAGATCAGGGTTAAGTATAAATATGGAGGATTCGATATGAGCCAAGGAAAACAAAAACCGGGGAACGGGAAGTCTCGGGGAGGCAGCCGGCATAAGACATCAGGAGCTATTTTGAAGATACTTGGCACCTGTGTTCTGATCGCCGTCATCGTATTAGCTGTTCTGGCTATAGGAAAAGTCGCTATTCCCGTGGCAAAGATGTATAAGGAAGCCGTGGAGGTCGTGGAGGCGAGCAGTGAGGATACCTTTAAGGCAGAGCAGACCTCTATTGTCTACGACGCGGACGGCAATGAAATCAAAAAACTAAAAGGAGAAAAAGACGTCAATTATCTCGATTATGACGATATCCCCGACGCGGCCAAGCTGGCAATCATCGCCGTGGAGGACAAGAATTATACCTCCCACCGGGGGATTGACGTGGTGGGAATTGCCCGCGCCGTTGTGTCGCTGATTCGCAACAGAGGCACGATCACCCAGGGTGGAAGTACGATCACCCAGCAGCTGGCAAGGAATATTTTCCTGAATTTTGAGACGACCTACAGCCGAAAGATTAAGGAGATATTCATTGCCATCGCTCTGGAACAGAAGTACACCAAAGAACAGATTCTTGAATATTATCTGAACAATGTATATTTCGCGAACGGATACTACGGGATTGGGGCGGCATCCGAAGCTTATTTCGACAAGGAAGCCAGCGAGCTGACCATATCGCAGATCGCTTTCCTTTGCGCGATACCAAACAGCCCGTCCCACTATGACCCATACGAGAATGCGGATGCTACTCTGGAACGGCGGGATAAGATTCTTGCGAGCATGTACGAGGAAGGGTATATCAGCGAGGAACAGTACAACACCTCAATCGCCGAGGAGATCACGGTTGTCCCCAAAAAGGAAACGGAATCCAACGACTATGCCGAAACCTACATCATAAAATGCGCGACAGAAAGTCTTATGGAGGCGCGGGGCTTTACGTTCAAGACGACCTTCAGTACCGATGCGGAGGAAGAGGCATATAACGAAGAATATAACGAGCTTTACAGCAGCTGCAAGCAGAGTCTGTATACGGGCGGTTATCGTATCTACACATCTATTGATATGGACTTGCAGGAAAAGCTTCAGACTTCTGTGTCCACGGAACTTTCTTCTTTTACAGCAAAGACGGACGACGGGATTTATGAAGTCCAGGGAGCGGCCATCTGTATCGATAACAGCACTGGCAGAGTGGTCGCCATCGTAGGAGGTCGCGAAGAGGATCAGGAAGGATACGGCTTAAACCGCGCTTATCAGAGCTATCGCCAGCCGGGGAGCGCCATCAAGCCACTTCTGGTATATACGCCGGCATTGGAATTAGGTTATACGCCGGACAGCACCCTGGACGACAGCCGTATGACGGGAGATGACGCGGTATCGAATGCCGGGTATTCTTATTCTGGATATATTTCACTCCGGCAGGCTGTCATGAAGTCCAGCAATGTAGCGACTTACCGTCTCTATCAGGAGCTGGGACCGGAGAATTGTCTTGAATATCTGGAGAATCTGCATTTCCAGGGACTGGAAGAAGCTGATTACATCTATGACACCACCTGCCTGGGCGGATTTACGACAGGAACGACAGCTGTCGAGATGGCGGCCGGCTATGCGACCCTGGCCAACGATGGCGTCTATCGGACGCCAACCTGCATCGTAAAGATTACGGACTCTTCCCAAAATATTATCGTGGCTGATGAGCAGGAGACCGAAGAGATATATTCTACCAATGCGGCCCGCATGATGACGGATGTTTTGGAAAGCTGCGTGACAGAAAGCTCAGCAACCGCGTCCAATTGCGCTTTAAGTGTTGACATGCCGGTAGCCTGTAAAACAGGAACAACCTCTGACTACGTTGACGGATGGCTGTGCGGATATTCCGCCTACTATACGACAGTTGTCTGGGTCGGCATGGATGCCTACGAAGAAGTCGATAATCTGAAAGGTAATACTTATCCGGCGTATATCTGGAAGAATTTTATGGATAAGGCGCATCAGGGTCTGGAGACCAGAGAATTTGAATCCTATCTGGGAGAAGATACCAGCGCCACGACGGAAGCGACCACCAGCACTACGACCGCGCAAAAAAAGGATACGGGGACGGGAGAGGATGAACTGGAAGAGGAAGACAGTGACAGCGACGACGATGCGAGTGATTCCGATCGTGATGGCACTGGCAACAGCGGCACATCCTCCGGCAGCGGGTCTGGTTCCGGCAGTTCCTCTGGGAACAGTAGTTCCGGCAGTTCTTCCGGCAACAGCTATGATTCTGGCAGTTTTTCCGGCAGTGGTTCCGACGCTGGCAGCAGTTCCGGCGGCAGTTCCGATTCCTCCGGCAGCAGTGACAGCGGATCTTCTGGCAGTGACAGTGATAGCGGCGGAAGCTCTGATTCCGGTGACGGTAGTGCTGGAGACGACCTTGGTGACAACGAAAGCGCGGAATGAAATCCATTGCTTAAATAATTTTTAACTTAATTTAAAGTTGGTTTTAGAAGGGCAAAATGTTCTATGTTAAAAGTGCATAGAATATTTTGCCATTTTGTGCATTTTTTTAAGCATAATATAAAAACGTGGGTATGGAGGCAGGCATGTCTGAGTTTTTTTCTGTGGTACTGGAAGATAAACAGGCAAGATTATTCTGCTTCACTATGGTTTTGGTGTATCTTTTTTATGGTACGAAAAAATGGGAGGGAATATTTAATAAGCATTGATAATGACGGGCATTTCGGGAAAAAGCGTATATCTGCTGATTTTGTGCCGGGATATTTGATGATTGAATATCCTAATTGGAATTGCGAAGATGTGGGGATAAAAGTGACAGGAGGGTTTGATATCCTCTTGCTTTTTATGTTATTGAGAATATTTGTTCATTATGACATGAAGATTGACGACCTGCAAGGACAAATCGATGAGAAGGTGACGACCCAGGCCCGGGAAGAGGCGGAGAAGATGGCGAGCCAGGCCTCTGGCCTGTGGGACTTGACCCTGTTCACATGTACCTACGGCGGTCGCGCGAGGGTGACCGTGTGATGTGTTAACGTATGAGAGATAGTACGATTTATAAGAGTATATATTAAAAAATGCTATTATGACTCGGACTGATATTTCTTCTGCTTTGAATGTAAAATGTAGTAAGCATCGGAGTATTTCAGACGCTCGCTACAGATTCACTATAATTATATTACAAACAGAGGGAGGAGAACATACTTGTCAGAGAACCATGTGGATGTTGTGATTCCACTGCCGGTTCCGGTAGAGGATTATATCGGTCCGAGGATTGAGGAGCTGTGCAGTGAGCGGAATATCACGACATACCGATTGTCCAAATTGACCGGGTTGACCCAGACGGCATTGGGAGATGTTTTGAAAAAGAAACATGTGCCGACCATGCATACTCTCGAAAAGATTTGTGAGGGATTGGAAATCTCTATGGGACAGTTTTTCTCGAAAGACACCGAGTCTGGTGCGTTGACTGTGGAGGAAAAGGAGATTATCGAGACCTGGAATAAGCTGGCGCCGGAAGACCGGGATATTTTTTTAAAGGTTATCCGTGCTTTTCAATAGAGTAGTTCTGAAGAGGATATTCTGAGGAACTGCTCGTTTTTTTATCTTATAGGAACTTCGTTCCTATAAGATAAAAACGCTCCGCTATGGATGCGTACTCGCGCAATAGGAAGTTTGTCGCAAATGCGACCGCGCTCGGCGCGAGAATGCGCCAAGGCGCATTCTTTCTTGTTAGGGAACTTCGTTCTAATAAAACAAAAAAGTCCAGTAAAAAACTCCCCGGAGAACCCGGGGAGGGATAGATCTTAATTGTCATTATCCTCTTTGATGGTATGGTAAGTCGCGTATTCGGCCAGCCGCTTTTTGATGCGGTCGTGTGGATTGAGCAGAGCGCTGATGGATGCCTCGTGATTCAGAGAGTCGATAAGGAGCGCGATATATTTGGATACGTCGCAGCTGACATACCATGGACGTTCTAAGAGCTCCGGCATCTGGTAGGTACAGTTGGTGGTGATCACCTTGTAGATCAGTCCTTCCTCATAGGCCTTGTCAAAGGCGGAAAGGCCGTTTGTAAACATGCCAAAGGTGGACATGCAGAATACGCGGCGGGTGTTCCGGCGTTTTAATTCTCTGGCAACGTCAAACATACTCTCACCGGAAGAGATCATGTCGTCGATAATCAGTACATCCTTGCCCTCAACGGAGTCGCCCAGATATTCGTGAGCAACGATCGGGTTCCGCCCGTCGACAACGGTGGAATAGTCGCGGCGCTTGTAAAACATGCCGATGTTAACTTCGAGGACATTGGCAAAGTACATGGCATGGTCTAAGGCACCTTCGTCAGGACTGATGATCATCATGTGATCGCTGTCAATCTCCAGGTCGTCGGTGGAGCGGAGCAGAGCCTTGACAAACTGATAGGTCGGCATGATATTGTCGAAACCTTTCAGCGGAATGGCATTCTGCACCCGCGGATCGTGCGCGTCAAAGGTGAGGAGGTTATCGACCCCCATGTTGGCCAGTTCCTGCAGAGCGAAAGCGCAGTCTAAAGACTCGCGGGAGGTCCTTCTGTGCTGGCGGCTCTCATAGAGGAAAGGCATGATGACCGTGATGCTGTTCGGTTTGCCGGAGGCGGCGCCAATCAAACGTTTTACATCGGCATAGATGTCGTCTGGAGACATGTGGTTCTTATGCCCGCAGACGGTATATTCCAGGCTGTAATTTAAAATGTCCGCGATGATATAGAGGTCGGCGCCCCGGACGGAGTTAGAGATCAGGGCTTTGGCTTCGCCGGTCCCAAAACGGGCGCAGTTGCACGGGATGATATAGGAATCCTGTTCGTAATCTTTGAAAACGATGCTGGATCGATGTTCGTGCTCTCTTTCCTTTCGCCAGTTGACAATGTATTTGTCAATCTTCTTGCCGAGCTCTGTGCAGCTTGGGTGTACGATAATGCCGAGTCTTCCTACAGGTACAGTTGCAAACTTGCTATCATCTGGCTTCATAGTATATAATCTCCTTTTTCCTCTTTTTTTCTCAGTATGCTAATGATTTTTCAGTATGCTAATGTGTCACGGTATTATGAATAATACCATTTCAACAATAGCTTCAACGTTTTTATCGTCTGATTTTTCTGATTTATGTCGATTTTCCTTTAAGCATTTACATTTATATCATTCTCCGTGTTATTTAGTCAAGAGAAGAAAATGCCTTCTTGATGCGAATATCCTCCCCAAATATATGCAAATGTTCATAATTTTCGATGATGCGGGAGGAAATCCGTTCCGTGTAGATGCGATTCAGCTGTTTTAAGGATAAATTTGTGCTGATAATGGTTGATTTTTTGTGCAATATCCTTTCGTTGATGCACAAAAACAACTGGGAGTTAATGAATCCATTATTCAGCTCTGTGCCAAGATCATCAATAATCAGGAGGTCGCATTGAAGGAGGGTGGACAATGTGTCGGAGTTCTCCTTCTCCCGGCGGAAGGTGTAGTCTGCCAGCCGGTCAAAAAACTGGTGGGCGGTGAGATAGATCACGCTGTTGCCCTGGCCAAGGAGTTCTGTCGCGATGCAACTGGCCAAAAATGTTTTCCCCACGCCAGTGTTCCCGAAGATCAGCAGGTTTTTGCCGGGATCAAGGGAAAAACGCTGGATATAATCGGTGCATTTGCGGAGGATATGTTGCATGTTTTCCCGCGGGGACGGCTGCTGCATGTTGCCGGGATCTCTTTCTTCGGAATAATAGTCGAGGCGAAAAAGAGAAAAATTCGCCTCCCGCGATAGTTCCTGCAGATTGGACTCCCGGGAGAGGAGTGCCGCGATCCGCTGCTTAAAACACTGGCATTTTTCCGTGCCGATATAACCGGTGTCCCGGCAGAGGGGACACTGGTAGATGGAGTCGAGGTAATCGGCAGGGTACTGATGGATGGCCAACAGGTTCACTCTCTCCATGGAAAGGTCATAGATCTCGTTTCGCAGAGCCTCCCGGCAGTCGTCTTCCGGATGAAACACCATATGTTTGGCGGATTCGACGGAAATGTGAGCGATTTTTTCATCGATGGCCCGAATCTCCGGGACAGTGTGGTGCACCTCGTCGCACCTGCGCTGCTGTTCCATCTGGTTTTCCCGTCGGATCTGGTCGTAGGCATCCAT
>JAJQDO010000070.1 GCA_021202175.1 Clostridiales bacterium
TGTGTCATTACTGGCCTGTTCTGCCCGATAATAATGCCCCTCCCGACGGTAACCCTGGCTGGACAAAAGCTCATCAAATGTGTCGACAATTTTCTGGTATTCCTCTCCGACTTTGCCCTCCTGCATGATATCTGTATTCATCCACTGCTCATACTGAAAATATTGTTCTTCTTTCATCCAGTCCCCGGGCAGCCAGTCCCAGGAGATCATTTTTCTGTCCTGCACGTCAGGACGCCAGATTTTTGGAGCGTTAAATTCCTGCAGCCATTGGCATTCCGTTGCCTGCATCCCATTTTTCTGTAAAGTGCAGGATGCGGTATCTTTCGCCCGGCCCATGGGGGAGACATAGATGGCGCGAATGGGTATCTTTTCCAGCCTTTCTGCCAGGTACCCGGCTTCTCTTCAGCCTTTTTCTGTCAGGCTGTCGTGTTCGTAATCCGGTTCCGCGTGCCGGATGATCAGTAATTTCATTTATTTTCCTCCGTATGAATAAAAATAAAGGTGGTGTCAGGTTCTATCTTATTAAAGAAAGGCAAACGTACCAGGTTGACAGCGGATAACAAGGGAAATGTAGCATTTTTGTCTTTTGTCACATAATATAAGATAAAAACATTCTGAGGGAATGCCTGTGAATAAAAAGATCTATTTGAATATGTGTGACAAAAAGGAGTGCGGTGGGCCGATGTATGTCATAGAACAGGGTGATACCCTGTACAGCATCGCTCAAAAATACCATACAAGAGTCCGCATTCTTCTTGATCTGAATCCCTTTGTCGATGTGTATCATCTCCAGCCGGGCGATGAAATCTGTATTCCGTCCGGGCAGGTGTCCGGGCAGTTGGAATTCCGGCCTTATGTGGTAAAAGAAAATGAGACGATTGGCGATATTTTACAAAAAATATCCATGTCTTTTGAAGAACTCGCGAAGATGAACAAAGTGCTGACAGATCACGTCATACGTGCCGGGACGATTCTGCTGATTCCGGTGGAAAAACCCGAAAGGCCTTAATAACCACCAAAAGTGTTTCGTTATGATTCGTGACAAATGTAGTGTGTTCGGTCAGACTTTTCAGCATTACTCTTTCGGTGTTGCCTGTAATTAATGAGGGATAATAAAAACAATATGGGGAACGTTAAGAAACTGTTAGAGAATTAATCTGTTTAATAGTTCCTAAGAATCCAGTTGCGTTCCCCCGTATATGAATATATCGTGTATATTTTCCTGATAATTATATTTTCACTCTATAGAATCCAGTGCCGATGGCGCCTCTTCCCGTATGGACACAGACGCTTAAGGGCAGAGGATAATAACGGACCTTTTGGTTCGGGAAGGCCTCCTGTACAACGGAGACGTAAGACTGGATCTCACTCTCTGTCAATCCGGCTCCCGCTGTTGCTACTTCCAGACAGCTCTCATCCCCGTCATAGCGGGTTTCGATATCGTGCTTTAGAGAGCGGACCATGAGAGGAAGCGCTTTTTTCAGTCCTCTGACTTTGGCGAAGGCATCCAGCTTGTCTCCCTGGATGGACAAGATGGGTTTTATATGAAGAATCGAGCCGAGCGCTGCGCCGGCGGGTGTGACACGACCACCTTTTTTTAAATATTCCAACGTGTCGACGGCAATGTATATGCTGGCATCGTAAGCTGTTTTTTCAAGATATTCCTTGATCTGTGAGGCTGTTTTACCCTGATCAGCCAGTTGTTTGGCCTGCAGAGTTGATGCCCACTGGGTGATGGAGATTCTGTGATTATCCGCCACAAAAACTTTCCCTTCGTATTCCTGAGAAAGAGTGAGAGCCGTTTCGCAGGAATGGCTCAGACCGCTGGACATGGGGATGTAAATGATTTCGTCATATCCCATATTTAGTACATTATCCCAGGCATCCATCACATCAGCCGGGGATGGTTGGGAGGTGGATACCGCCTTTCCAGAACATTGCGCCTCAAAAAAAGTCGGGGCATCAATATCTTTCCCCTCGTAGTATGTTTTTTCTTCGATGATCACAGGCATGGGTATTACATAAATGCCATGTTGTTCTGCCTCATTTTTCATAATGCCGCAGTTTGTGTCTGTCATGATCGCAGTTTTCATTATTTAAATGTCACTCCCTCTAGGTTTTTGTACTAATTATAATATTGTTTCGCGTTTGTTGCAATGTAATTTTTAAATTTGAATTTAGCTTTTGAATTCGCCATGAATTGCAAATAATATTCTGGTAAGGTTTGACAAAGATAGTCTAATTCTTTATAATGGAACCATCGGTTTTCGAAGGTTTCACCGGTAGCAACGAATGGAAACAACAGGAAGCCATCCACGCATATTATCGGCCTGTATATGACCGGTCTGGAAAGAGCAATTTTTCCAGATTATGAATTAGTATAAGAATCATCAAAGAGGAGGAATATTATTGAACTGGTTAAATCGGCTGGAACGGAAATTTGGAAGATATGCGATTAAGAACCTGCCGCTGTATATCGTGATAATGTACGCGATTGGAGCGGTACTGGACCTTATGTCGAACGGTACATTTTATTATAATTATCTGAGTTTGAACCCTTTTATGATATTGCATTATAGGCAGTTCTGGAGAATCTTTACCTTCTTGATTGCTTCGCCAAGCACCAGCATCATTTTTCTTATTTTCGTGTTGTTGTTTTATTATTCCATCGGCCAGTCGTTGGTACAGGTCTGGGGTGCATTTAAATTTAACATGTACATTTTGATTGGGGTATTGGGGACGATCCTAGCTGCCTTTGTCGTGTATTTGATTTATCCCAGTCCGTATATTTATATGGACACGTATTATCTGAACCTGTCCATGTTTCTCGCTTATGCCGCTATATTCCCGGAAATGCGGGTATATCTTTACGGTATCCTTCCGCTGAAGGTGAAGTGGCTGGCTTATCTGGATGTGGCCCTCCTGGCCGTTTCTTTTGTCACGGGGGGACTGGGTACCAGGATCAGTATCATAGTCAGCCTGCTCAATTTCCTTTTATTCTATCTGTCTACGAGGAATTATCAGAGAGTTTCTCCGAAACAGGTGCGAAGGAAAGTGAATTATAAAAAATCTGTTTCCAGAAATAGCGGTGGTACCCACAGTGGAGCCCGCCATCAATGTTATATATGCAAAAGGACCGAGTTAGACGATCCGACGTTGGAGTTTCGTTATTGCTCCAAATGTAACGGGAATTACGAATATTGTAATGATCATCTGTTTACTCACACTCATGTGAAGTGACAGATGGATTATGTGAACTACCCATCATCTAAAGCTGATGGGATTGCAACCACATTTTTTTCAAAGGGCAGATGACATATCTGATAACGGAATATTTTTCCTGCAGATTGGGAAATCATTGTCCCTGCATTGCTGCGAACAGGAATCAATATAGAGAAAGGGCTGGAAACAGGAATCGATATAGAGAAAGGGCTGCGAACAGTAACAACTATTGATAAAGGGAGAGGATACGGGTGCTTATTTCTGAAAATTTGATCATAGGCGATTCCATCGCCCACATGGCGGATGACATACTAGGCGCCGTCCGCTCAAAAGAAGTGTGTAAATATATCGTCTGGTATGCCATCACCACGGCATTGGAAGGGGAAAATCTTCTCTATCTGATCAGCGGAGTAGAAATGAATCACAAGATATATTATGACAGTGATATCAAGCTGCTGGCCCTGGCCGGTTCCAGAAAAGAAGCGCTGGATATCGTTTTAAATCTCGTGCAGGAAGGGTATAATAAAGGAGACATCCATTGTATGAAGCAATATCTGGAATCAATATGATATTTGTTGCAGGAGACACGGTCATGGTGAGATGCTGTTTGGAGAGTTTGATGGCATTTTTTCATGATGCATAATTGTGGGAGGAATAACTTGTTACACGTATTGTTGATCGTGCTAAAAATCATAGGTATTATATTGGCTGTCATTCTTGCCCTGATTCTTCTTGTTCTGGCGGCGCCAATCCGGTATTCCTTCTGCCTGGATAAGGAAGAAAATGGTTCTCCGAGTGGTCAGGTAAAGGTAACATGGCTTTGTTCGCTTTTTTACTTTAAAGCTGGTTACATAGATAAAATATTTGATTATCGTATGCGAATATGCGGATATCAGATATTGGGAAACCAGGAAGAATTCTTAAACAGAAAAAAGGAAAAAAAGAAACGGAAAGAGGAGAAACAGAAGAAAAAAGAGGCAAGGGAGAGACAGGAAAAAGAGAAACAGGGAAAGAAGGAGTCCTCGGAAAAGACGAAAAAGACGGACAAGGAAGAGAACTTATCGATTACCCCTGATTCATCTGGGAAGGGCGAAGACTTGCTGGGAGAAGCCATAGACAAGCGAAGGAATGTCAATGACAGCCTGAGAAAAATTGCAGATGAACGGGCGAAAACAGAGGACAACCAAAAGAAGATCGAAGATACTCCGATTAAGATAGAGGACAGTCAGGAAAAAGCTACAGACAATCTGGCGAAAACTGAGGACAACCAGGGGAAAGCTGAAGATAATCGGATTAAAGCAGAGGACAGTCAGGAAAAAGCCACAGACGACCTGGCGAAAACTGACGATAACCAGGGGAGAACTGAAGGCGCATGGATAAAAAATGAGGACAACCTGGCGAAGGCAAAAGACAGCCAGGCGAAATAAGAGCAACTGAATTCGTCCCTGAATAGATCATAGGAGAAAAGAGATTCGGATAAATCGCGTGCTCAAAAAGAGAAAAAGGCAACAAAAAAGAAGCTTCCCGTAATCCGGGAAAAAATATCTTCCGCCATCCAAAAAATGCAGGATTTCAGGGAGGCTTACGCGGAATATCATGGTACAGAGTTGCTTCTCTTTTTTAAAGAGTGTATAATAAAGCTGTTAAAACACGTGTTGCCGCGAAAGCTGCAGGGAAATATTCGATATGGTTTTGACGATCCGTCTACCACAGGGATGGTCACGGGGTTTGCAGCGGTATTTTATCCGAAATACGAAAAGCATTTTACACTGGTACCGGAATTTCAGGAATCGTGTTTTGAAGCGTCCTGCAGAGGACGCGGTAGGATTCATCTGGGATATTTTCTTTATCTGGGGATTCGTGTCCTGCTGAATGCGGATGTCAGAAGAATCGTAAAGAAAATGCTCGGCTGATAAGGCTTGAAAAAGGCATACGCCTGGTGCCTGGTAGAAATCAGAAAAAGCTACTTTAAGATGCAATCCAAAAAATACACGTCTGGCAGAGACCAGAAAAAGATATGTGATTGATAAAAGTCGAAATAAAGATACAACGGTTGACAGAAGTCAGATATTACTATTTTGATAATATAGCACAGTGATTACACAACAGGAGGGAATTATGGCTAATAACAATTTTGATCAGACAGTAAGTTCACTATTTAGTGGGATGGACCATGTACTTTCAACAAAGACCGTTGTGGGAGAACCACAGGTGATCGGGGATACGATCATTCTGCCGTTGGTGGATGTGTCTTTTGGCATGGGAGCCGGGGCATTTAATAAGGAGAAATCGAACAATGGAGCCGGCGCGATCGGCGGGAAGCTATCCCCAAGCGCTATCCTGGTCATTCAGAATGGTCAGACGAAACTGGTCAATGTGAGAAATCAGGATGCTGTCACCAAAGTCCTTGATATGGTACCGGACGCGGTGAATAAAGTAACGGCATTAATTAAGGGAAACACACCGGATAATGATCCGGACGTAAAGGAAGCGGTGGATGAAGAGCTGAAGACGGATTCAGTGCGGGAAGATATCTGACGATACAAGGAAATCAAAAAGCCATAGGTAAAGGAAATGATTACTGTTTACGCGCAGCTTCGAACAGTAACAGGAAATGACCGAATTTGAGAAATTTTCTCTTGCTTTTTACCTCCATTTCTGATAGTATAGACTCGTTGTAAGTCTATAAGGCTTAAGTATAAACGCAAGGAGGTGCTATCATGGCAAGATGCGCTATTTGTGACAAAGGTGCTCGTTTCGGTATCAAAGTGAGTCATTCTCATAGAAGATCTAACAAAATGTGGAAATCTAACATCAAGTCAGTAAGAGTGAAAGTGAACGGAGTTCCTCAGAGGATGTATGTATGTACTTCTTGTTTAAGATCCGGTAAAGTGGAACGTGCTTAGTTTCGTTTATCGTCTGTCGGGGAATGTATGACATTGATGTATATCAGATGTTGGATATGCGAATGTGAGTTTGAAAGGGAATCGATCAGATTCCCTTTTTTTCTATACTGTTATTATTCTTATTCGGGAAGGACCGACATGCCGTTTCCATCTTATAGGAAGGGAACTTTATGTCGGTCTTTCTTGTTTATAATCACAAAGTGAACATCAGTAGGTATCCGATGACAGCGAACATCAGTAAAATGATCGATTTTATAATGAATCTGGAGAGAAAAAAACTTAGAAATAATCCAAAAGAGAGACAGATTAGTCCGAAACCACATGCTTTTTTCAAAGGGTGTTCCTCCGATTCATTTCCTTCTATAAATATATAGTATGAGATTGTCGATTAAAATGTGTCATATATACTATGAGAATGTCAATCAGAATGTTTCACTCTGTGATGGAAAAGTGATGACCTTGACCTCTGCATTGTCAGACCAATCTGGAAAGAAGTAAAATATACCTATTCATGCATAAATGTGACCAGTAACCAATGGACGTCATTTTTTGCGGTAAATGCATTTTGCTGTTTCTTTTTTTGGGGAAAAAGGGTATACTATATGCGATAGATATTGCCATTGGGCGAAGGCGAGCGATATGGGGATAGAGGGCTGTGAATATGGAATACTGCAGATATATGTGATTTGATGCGGATATCGGATCCTATGTCTGATTGGATAGAAACAGAGAACGATATCGATCGAAATATTTTAAAATCTAAAAGATGGAGGTACATGTATGAAAGGTCAGGTGCAAACAGAGTATGGTCAGGTTGTCATAGATGAAGAAGTGATCGCGACTTATGCCGGTATTAACGCCTTGGAGTGTTTTGGTATTGTAGGTATGGCGTCTGTGAACATGAAAGACGGTCTGGTTAAGCTTCTGAAAAAGGACAATATCAGTAAGGGTGTCCGGGTAAGACTGCAGGATAATAAGATAACGATTGATTTCCATATTATCGTGGTTTATGGAGTTTCCATTGCGACAGTGACGGAGAATCTGATTGAAAATGTTAAATACAGAGTGGAAACATTTACCAATATGACAGTCGAGAAGATCAACATTTATGTGGAAGGGGTACGCATTGTTGATTAATGCAGATGTCAGTACGGCGTTTTCATTTAGCCGACGGATCGGAAAGGCTCATTTGGAAATGTTATACGAAGAACTGATCAGTGTATATTTAAGGAGGAAAAGTAGTGAATACACTCACCATAGATGCAAAAACGTTACAAAGATTGTTTTTAGCCGGTGCAAACCGTATTGATTCACAGAAAGAATATATCAATGAATTGAACGTATTTCCGGTGCCGGACGGGGATACGGGAACGAATATGACTCTGACGATCTTATCTGCCGCCAAAGAGGTAGAGAAGCTTACCGACCCGACGATTGTCTCTTTATGTCAGGCGATCAGCGGAGGCTCCCTTCGCGGTGCGAGGGGTAATTCCGGCGTTATCTTGTCGCAGCTGTTTCGGGGGTTTACCAGAGCGGTTTCCAAATCCGAGACTCTGGATAAAGCCGAGATTGCCCTGGGGTTTGGCCGTGCCGTGGATACTGCTTACAAAGCGGTTATGAAGCCGAAGGAAGGTACGATCCTGACGGTGGCCAAGGGGATGGCTGACAAGGCGGAAGAATTGAAAGACAGCGACATGGATCTGATTGCTTATTGTGAGGCGATTCTTGCCTGCGGTTATGAGGTGCTGGAGAAGACACCGGATCTGCTTCCCGTTCTGAAAGAGGCCGGTGTGGTCGATTCCGGCGGACAGGGACTGATGGAGATCTTGCAGGGGATCGTCGACGCGATGACGGGGAAGGTAACGGAAATTGTCATTCCGGAAGTGGAAAAAACGCCGGAGCCGTCTGTGATACAAAAAGATGCGGATTATGTGCCGCCTGCAGATATTAAGTTTGGCTATTGTACTGAGTTTATCATCATGCTCAACCAGGCATTGACGGAGGAAGAAGAACAGGGTCTCAAGGATTATCTTCTGGGGATGGGAGATTCGCTTGTATTGGTTGCGGATGATGAGATCTGTAAAGTACATGTGCACACGAACCATCCGGGACAGGCCATTGAGAAAGCACTTACTTTCGGGCCATTGTCCAATATGAAGATTGACAATATGCGTCTGGAACATCAGGAGAAGCTGATCAAGGACGCGGAGAAGGTGGCTGCCCGTCAGAGACAGGAGGAAGAACTCGCGGCGCGGAAAAAGAAACAGGAACCGATGAAAAAGATCGGTTTCATCAGTATTTCTATCGGAGAGGGTATGACGGAAGTCTTTAAAGGCCTCGGTGTGGATTATCTCATTGAGGGAGGGCAGACGATGAATCCGAGTACGGAAGATATGCTGAACGCCATCAAAGAGGTGAATGCGGAGAATATCTTTATCCTGCCAAATAACAAAAATATCATTCTCGCGGCGGAACAGGCCAGAGATCTGACAGAAGATAAGAATATCATCGTCCTTCCGACGCAGACGATTCCACAGGGGATTGCCGCTATGGTCGGCTATATGCCGGAGTCCGATGTTGAAGAGAATAAAGAAAGCATGGAAGAATGTTATCGGGATATTCTGTCTGGACAGGTCACTTATGCCGTTCGGGATACGGCCATCAATGGGAAGACGATCCATAAGGGTGATATTATGGGCATCAATGACGATGGAATCGAGGCGGTCGGAACTGACATCAATGCTACGACCATGGATCTGATCACCCGCATGGTAGATGCGGATTCGGAATTGCTCTCCCTGTACTACGGAGAGGATGTGACCAGAGAGCAGGCAGAAGAATTGGCAGAGAAAGTGGAAGCTGCATTCCCGGATCTCGAAGTGGAGACGAACTTTGGTGGGCAACCGATATATTATTATGTGTTATCTGTGGAATAGAATGTATTTCCAGGACTTAGCGTTTCGCCGTGCCGTTATGAAAAATGATAGGGAAAGCTGATTGTTTGGAAGTGGCTTTCCCTCTTATCATGTGGTTTATATACAATTCATGTGGGTTTATATAATGATTTAAGCGATAGATCCTTAGGAGCTGCTAAAGAATTAATCTGTACATCTGACTTGTCTAAATCTTTCTATGCTGCGTTGTTGTCATTGAACTAATGAAGGAAGGAACAAACATGGATATTTCTGTTCGCAATATCAAAGGGATTGGCGAAAAAACAGAAAAGCTGTTAAACCGATTGCAGATTGAGACGGTGGAGGATCTGGTTCATTATTATCCGCGATGCTATCTGATATATCCGGAACCGATCTCGGTCAGTGAGGTGAAAACCGGGCAGCGATGTTCTATTTTCTGTGAGATCGCTTCTCCGGTTCATTTAAAGACAGCAGGGAAGCTTAAAATCTGCACCTGCCGTGTGACGGATGTGAGCGGACAGATGTTTCTTTGCTGGTATAACATGCCTTATCTGAAAAATACATTGAAACAGGGGCAGAGATATGTGTTTACGGGAACGCCGGTCTTTAAAAATGGCAGATTAATGATTGAGCATCCGGAATATGCTTCTGAGTCGAAATATAAAGATAAAATGAAAACGTTCCAGCCGGTTTATCCGCTGACAGCCGGCCTGTCCAACAAAATGATGCAGAAATCTCAGACGGCGGCTTTTGCCATTTATCAGGCAGAAGAATATTTGCCGGAAAATGTACGTAAATACTATGATCTGGCGGAAGAGGACCGGGCACTGCAGGAGATTCATTTTCCATCGGACCGGCATAGCTTGACGGATGCGAGGAAGCGGATTATTTTTGATGAGTTTTTTCGTTTTTTCAGTGCATTGGAACTGGTAAAGGAAAAAGAGCATCAGACATTAAATCATTATGTCATCTCCATGGACGACGCGGTTAAGGGATTCGTGGAAGAGCTGCCCTATGAATTGACGGAAGGACAGAAAAATGCCTTGAGGGATATTCGTGGCGATCTCGCGGGCACCAGGGCGATGAACCGACTGATTCAGGGAGATGTAGGTTCCGGAAAGACGATCGTGGCGATGATCGCCCTTTACGCTGTCGTGCGAAACGGCTATCAGGGGACCCTCATGGCGCCGACCGAGGTATTGGCAAAGCAGCATTATGAGAATTTTCAGAATATGCTGGGGGAAAAGGGTGTTCGAATCGGCCTGCTCACCAGTTCTCTGAAGGCGGATGAAAAAAAACAGGTCAAAATGCGCTGCGAGACAGGAGAACTGGACATTATCATTGGAACTCATGCTATTATTCAAAAAGGTGTCCGGTTTCGTAATCTGGCTCTGGCTGTTACAGATGAACAGCATCGTTTTGGAGTAAAACAAAGGGACGCCCTGATGCAAAAAGGGGAGGAACCACATGTGCTTGTCATGAGCGCGACGCCCATACCGCGAACCCTGGCCATGATTCTTTACCGGGATTTGGATGTCAGCATTATCCATGAACTGCCGTCTTCCCGGCTGCCGATCAAAAATTGTGTGGTGGGGCAGAACTACCGGCCCACAGCGTGGAATTTTATAAGACAGCAGGTTTCCAAAGGAAGACAGGCTTACGTTATCTGCCCGATGATCGAGGAAAGTGAGAATATGGATGTGGAAAATGTCACGGCATACACCCAGATGCTCTCACAGGCTATGCCTTCAGATATCCGTGTCGGTTCTCTCAACGGAAAGATGTCGCAGCAGGATAAGAATGAGACGATGGAGCGGTTTGCTGCCGGAGAGATTCAGGTCCTGGTCTCGACCACAGTGGTCGAGGTGGGAATCGATGTCCCCAATGCTTCGGTCATGCTCATAGAAAACGCGGAGCGCTTTGGCCTGGCTCAGCTTCATCAGCTGCGGGGGCGGGTCGGCAGAGGAACCGCGCAATCTTACTGTATTTTCATATCCGGCACAGAACAGAAAGATATCATGGATCGGCTCCACGTCATTGAACAGTCCAACGATGGATTCCATATTGCGGAGGAGGACTTAAAGCTTCGCGGCCCGGGAGATTTTTTTGGTACCAGACAGACGGGGACGATGGATTTCGCGTTGGGAGATGTCTATGAAAATGCGGATATTTTAAAATCTGCGGCAGAAGCTGTCGACTTTTTGCAGTCAACAGGGTATAATTTTAGAAAGGTGCAGCAATATAAGCTGGAAAAAGATCTGAATTATGCCAGAGATTTATAGATGATTTATACACAGGATTTACAGAGGAGATAAAAGATATGGAACGAAATGCATGTTTTAATTACAATACTCTCCCCATGGAGAACGCGTTTAATGTAAGGGAACTGGGAGGATACGCAGCCAGGAAAGGCTCCATTACGAAATATCATGAATTCCTGCGGTCGGACAGTCTTACCGACATCACCGCGGAAGATCAGGAATTTCTGATAAAATACGGACTTAAAGCGGTGATTGATCTGCGTGGACGGGAAGAGACGCTGATCTATCCCAATCCATTTCGGGAAAATCCGCAGGTAGCCTATATTAACCTCCCATTCATAACGGAAACCGTTCTTGACATGCGGGCGGTGCGGGAAGAAGGATTCCGACCGGAAGTCTTTTATGTGAATCTTGTAGAATACAAAGAGATGGTGAAGGAGTTATTCCAATTTATTCTGGCACACGCGGAGGGATGCATTTTGTTTCATTGTCAGGCGGGAAAAGACCGGACAGGCATACTAGCCATGCTTCTCCTCGGCATCTGTGGTGTATCGAGAGAAGACATTATCGCAAATTATCAGGTGACACATACATATCTCAAGAATCACGTGGAGCTTCGGATAGAAGATGGCCTGGAAGAACTGGAATATTCCAAACCGGAATGGATTGAAGCGGCCTACGATCATATCATGAACGATTACGGAAGCTTTCGCAAATATCTTCTCTCAGCTGGTCTTAGTAAGAAAGATATCAAAGCGATTCGGAGGAAACTGATTCAGAAAGCATTATGAAAGAGTCGTTATGATTTGCGGCAAAAGGGCATTCGTTGTCTGATTCGTCCGAAATGGATGCTGTTTTGTTATGTTAAATTCTATTGCTTGTGATGTGATTTTTTGTCTGGTTCGTCCCTGTAATGGGTATGTTTTTGGAGTCATTTTACGTTAAAAATAAGACAGATTCAGCGTTTTTTCTTGACAAAATATTTAGATATTATAGAATGGAAGAATAGATATGAGAGTGATTGCTGGTACCGCCAGGCATCTAAAATTGAAGACATTAGAAGGAAATAATACCAGACCGACTACCGACCGCATAAAGGAAACCCTTTTTAACATGCTTTCCTTTGAAGTGGAGGACAGCAGGTTCCTCGACCTCTTTGGCGGGAGCGGCGGAATCGGCATCGAGGCATTAAGCCGTGGCGCCAGAGAAGCTGTATTTGTGGAGCACAACCGAAGGGCTGCCACCTGTATTCGAGAAAACCTGTTGCACACGCATCTGCAAGATAAAGCTGTGGTTATGGAGCAGGATTTTATGACGGCCTTGAGGCAGCTGAACAGAAGGGGAG
>JAJQDO010000269.1 GCA_021202175.1 Clostridiales bacterium
CCTCTGGGCAGACCGATTTACCATTTTTGCATTTTGGTCTGATTTTTTTCTTCCTCCAAGCAGATCCAATTTCTCATTTTAACTGTTTTAGCTCGTTCATTTTCATTCAGTTACGGATTATTTCCATAATTCTGTCATTTTCATCTGCTCACGAGTTATCCCCTACTCCATAAATAATAACATATTACCAGAATATCCCAAGCCGTAAACGCCTGACTATTTAGTAACCGTTCACTTTCTCTCCGCTGCCATGACCGCGGCCAGATGAAGCAGCACTGCATCAGATAGTGCGTTTTCGTCAATGGAGAAGCGAGGATGATGGTTCGGGAAACATTCTTTATCCTTCGGATCATGACAGCCGACAAAAGCGAAGACTCCCGGAATCTTCTGCTGATACCAGGAAAAGTCTTCTCCCAGCATCAACGGCGGAACGTGGCTTAATCGCCTTCCCAGCAGTTCTTCCGCCATCCGGGCGACATTTCCTGCCATAGCGGCATCGTTTTGAACCGGAGGGTGGGCGCCATAATCATAATCCAACTCCACTTTGCCTCCGTAACATCCGGCGATATGTTTTGCCCTGGATTCGATCGCGGCTTTCAGATGCCGGGCCACATTTTCATCGAAGCTCCGGCAGGTTCCTTCCACCAGCGCCTCTCCGGAGATAATATTGTACTGGCTCCCGGAATGCAGGCTGCCGATTGTGATCACCGCTCCCTGCAGAGGGTCGATCTCCCTGGAGATGATGGTCTGCGCGCTGATGACAAAATCCGCCGCCATGACCGTAGCGTCCACACACTGATGGGGCTTACCGGCATGTCCGCCATTTCCCAGAAAACGGATGGAGAATCGATCTGTCTGAGCCATACGGGGTCCTGCCTCGATAGAGATCATTCCTGTTGGCAAGTCAGAAAACAGGTGGAGCCCAAATATGGCGTCCACATCTTCCACCGCACCCTGGGATATAATGTGGGCGGCACCCTTCGTATTCTCTTCAGATGGCTGAAAGATTAATTTCACACGAACCGACAGTTCTCTTTCCATCTCCTTTAAGAGGAAAGCGGCGCCCAGCAATCCCGCGATATGACCATCATGGCCACACGCATGCATCTTCCCTGGGTGTCTTGATTGATAAGAGAGACCCGTCTCTTCCATGATCGGAAGCCCATCAATATCTGCCCTGAGTCCCAGAGTATAACCATTTTTCGGTCCGATATATGCCACGACTCCTGTCGGCTCCAGTCGCATCGGAGTGACGCCGATATCTCGCAGAATCTGGCAGATGGTATCTGTCGTTTCTTTTTCTTCAAAGCCCAGTTCTGGAATCTCGTGAAATAAGCGGCGTATCCTGATGTATTCCTCTATATTTTTCTCCACTTTGCAGGATATCATCTCTTTTTGCAACATTGTCTCTTCCTTCTTCTCTGATATCATATCCTCTACAGCATCCTCTCTTCCTTCTTCTCTGATATCATATCTTTTACAGCATCCTCTCTTCCTTCTTCTCTGATATCATATCCTCTACAGCATCCTCTCTTCCTCTTCTCTGATGACCTGTTTTTTGCTAAACATTGTTTCAACCTCTTCTCTGAAACAATCCGGCAATAAAGATAACAGCGATTCCGACCAGGATGACCGGAAGTAAAACCCGAATCAGCATTCCGATGATGACCAGAATTACGATCAGCAATAAAATCGCCTTTATTTTGTTCCCATCAAAACCCTTCTGTTCCTCGTCTGACCTTTCTTCGTCCGAATATTCTTCATAAGGCGCATCAGCCGAATACCCGTCGTTATAATAACGAGCCTGCTGCTGTTCCTCAGCCGCTTCTCTGGCGTCTATGATCGATCGGGCAATCAATCGGGGACTGCCCAGGGAAGACAATATCTCTTCGTCGGTTTTTCCTCCGGAACGCTGTTCCCGAAAATATTCATGATAATAATCTATGGCATCCCGGAGTTCTGTGTCTGAGACTTCTCCCCGCAGGCATTCTTCCAGTTCTCTAAAAAAATCCTCCATGTATCTTTCCCTTTCTTCTCCATAATATGATTTGCCCGACAAAAGATCAGTTTTAAGCAAATAGCTTAAAAGCGCAATTTCCCATCATCCCATCAGTATTCCAGCGTAAAATATAATATCGTATACGGTCTTTTCCCTATCGTCTGCAGGTTCAGATATCTTGCTCCGCTATACTCAAAAATAAACTGCAGATTCTTCTCGGAATACCGATACACATCATAATCACTGACCAAAACCTGAAAAGAGCCTCTCGACGTTTCCTCGAATATTTCTTCACATTTTTCTTTTAAATCGTCGATGCTCGAACAAATCAATCCCATTTTGCGATAATACTGGTACTCGGTCCCTTCTGCCTCGACATAATCATCTTCATCCCAGCTATGGCTTTGCCCCATCTGCTGATCATCTAGATTAAAATAACAATACAGAATCCGGTCTGGATCATCCGGTTCCGGATCGTCCCACGTCACATCCACATGATACCATTTTCCGTCAAGGCAAACAAGATTCCAGGCATGGCTTTCCCCTTCTGCCTGGCCGCTGATCATGTCACATTCTACTCCGCTCAAATCGCAGAGGAGCTTCATAGCCTGCGCGTAGCCATTACAGACAGCCTTTCCCTCCACGAGAGCCCCATAGACATTATAAGCGGAACTGTCTTCCGTCTCCACGCCTTCCGGATATCCGTAGGATACATTTTCTACCAGGTAATCATGTATGGCCTTTTCTTTCTCATAATCGGATTCATCCACTTGAAAGCTTTCAAGAATCTCCTCGCAGACATCCCGGATCTCAGACGCCTCCTGACGGTCCTCTGGTATCTCCTCGCCTTCCATGACCGCCCTTTCCACGTAAAAATTATCGCTGATCTCACACAACAGGGTCACTTCCGTTTTCTCTACAAATACCCAGGACTTCATCTGGTACTGCGTCACATTTCCGTAAAAACCGTCATGTTCTTCATTGAGATCCTGCAAGTCTTCTTCTTTTAAGCTTCTCGTCACAAAACAAATCTCTTCCTGTCCATTTTTTAGCGATTCCTGTACCTTCTGATACAGTTCTTCTGTCGTATTAATCTCCTCTTTCCCGGAAGCGGAAATATCCTGAAGCGGGCCACATCCTTCCAATATCAACGCGGCCATGATACATACTATTACGAATCTTTTCTTCTTATTCATCCATATACTCTTCCAGAAGACGATTCGCTTTCTCCACGTTAGAAGGATATATAATCATCTCATCGCCGGATCCCGTAGCAAATGCATACATATATTCCAGGTTAATCCCTTCTCCGGCAAAGGCCACCAGCATATTCGCCAGCGCGCCCGCCTTTGATGGAATCTTGATTCGCAAAACATCTGTCAGTTCCACCTGATATTTATGCCGGCGCAAAACCTCCGCCACCTGCTCCGGATTCGGAAGGATCAATCTGGTGACGGTGTCTGCTATACTGAGTGCCTCTACATTGATATTCTCCTTTGCAAGGATATCCATAACCTCTTTTAATTTTCCTTCTTTATTTTCCACCCGCACGGTGACCTGTTTTACGATCATGTTATCTCCTCCTGACAAAATATTCAAAATATGCTCATCTTATCTATTACTTTATGACTTCGTCTCCTATATTACCAATTTTTCCAGGTAAACGCAACCGGAAATAGATTCGATAACCAAAAAAGGCGGCATATTATCCTGCCATAATATGCCGTCTTTTATCATTCATTCTATTATCATTCGTAATGTTACACTGTCTGTCAGATCTGCTTTACATCATTCCCATTCCGCCGCCGGCGCCCATATTCGCTGCAGCTGGAGCTTCTTCCTTGATGTCAGCGACAACGGATTCTGTCGTCAATAAGGTGGAAGCAACGCTTGTCGCGTTCTGCAGTGCGCTTCTGGATACCTTAGCCGGGTCGATAATGCCGGAATCAATCATATCCACATATTCTTCTGTCAATACGTCGAATCCAACACCAACTTCGCTTTCGTAAACCTTGTTAATGATCACGGAGCCTTCCAGCCCAGCATTCGCTGCGATATGGTACAATGGAGATTCCAGAGCTTTGAGCACGATTTCTGCTCCAGTCTTTTCGTCGCCAGTCAGGTCTTTGGTCTGCTCTTTCACTGTCTTAGCTGCATGAATATATGCGGATCCGCCACCGGCGATGATGCCTTCTTCTACTGCTGCTCTGGTTGCTGCCAGGGCATCTTCCATACGAAGCTTCGCTTCCTTCATCTCTGTCTCAGTTGCCGCGCCTACGCGGATTACCGCAACGCCGCCTGCCAGTTTCGCAAGTCTTTCCTGTAATTTCTCTCTATCGAAGTCAGAGGTCGTCTCTTCAATCTGACTCTTGATCATGCCGATTCTTGCATCGATATCTTCTTTTGCGCCATAACCGTCAACGATGGTCGTATTTTCTTTTTCTACCTTAACGGATTTTGCACGTCCGAGCATATCCATGGTAGCGTCTTTCATTTCGATGCCGACTTCCTCAGAAATCACGGTACCGCCTGTAAGGATGGCGATATCCTGAAGCATATCTTTTCTTCTATCGCCATATCCAGGAGCTTTCACGCCGACAACGGAGAAGGTTCCTCTTAATTTATTCACGATCAATGTCGTCAAGGCTTCGCCCTCGATATCTTCCGCGATGATGAGAAGTTTTGCTCCGCTCTGTACGATCTGTTCTAACAGCGGCAGAATCTCCTGGATATTGCTGATCTTCTTATCTGTGATCAGAATATAAGGATCATCCAGCTCTGCTACCATCTTTTCCATATCAGTTGCCATATATGCGGAAATATATCCACGGTCAAACTGCATACCTTCTACCAGGTCAAGTTCTGTCTTCATCGTCTTAGATTCTTCGATGGTGATGACGCCATCCTGGGATACCTTATCCATAGCGTCTGCAACTAACTGGCCGACTTCCTCATCTCCCGCTGAGATAGAAGCAACCTTTGCGATCTGTTCTTTGCCACCAACCTGCTGGCTCATAGAACTGATGGCCTCCACTGCGGCGTCCGTTGCCTTTTTCATTCCTTTTCTTAAGATAATCGGGTTAGCGCCCGCTGCCAGATTCTTCATGCCGGCATTGATCATCGCCTGTGCCAGAACGGTTGCTGTTGTCGTGCCGTCTCCGGCTACATCATTCGTCTTAGTCGCAACTTCTTTTACAATCTGTGCGCCCATATTCTCAAAAGCGTCTTCTAATTCGATATCTTTTGCAATCGTCACACCATCATTGGTAATCAGCGGGGTGCCATAGCTTTTATCAAGAACAACATTACGTCCTTTTGGTCCCAATGTCACTCTCACGGTATCTGCCAACTGATTTACACCTGACTCCAATGCTTTTCTGGCATCCACGCCATATTTAATCTCTTTAGCCATATCAAAATTCCTCCTGAACTTTTGTTTCCATCCGGTACTGGTATATCATTCTGCTTACCGTTCCAGACAGATCATTTTACTTAATGATTCCCGGTAAATTATATTCTTACCGTTTCCGATAAATTATTTAATCTATCTCTCCTAATCGATTCCTCTGCATATCATTCCTGATAGATTCATGGTCTGAATCTTTTCTTTGGTAGTACTATAAATTATTCTACTACTGCCAGAATATCACTCTGCTTTACGATGATATATTCCTCATCATCCATCTTTACTTCTGTTCCCGCATATTTAGAATAGATGACTTTCTGTCCGGTAGAAACTTCCATCTTCACATCTTCTGTTCCCGGTCCTACCGCAACTACTTCTGCTTCCTGTGGTTTCTCCTGTGCGGAACTGGTAAGAATGATACCTGTTTTGGTCTTTGTCTCTGCTTCAAGCTGTTTCAAAACTACTCTGTCAGCTAACGGTACTAATTTCATAAATAATGCCTCCTAATAAATAATACATAAATCTCGGTATAATTGATATAATGGTCAATCATGTTGTCCTTACTATGTCGGTTGATCACCCGACTCACTGACTCTCATATCTTTTTTCTTTTGTTAGCACTCAATTCAATTGAGTGCTAATCACTAGTACATATAATAAGTTTTTTCCCTTGTAAATGCAAATTGTGTAACTCTCTATTTTTGTCTATATTTCTAATTATTTTGTAATATATATATTTATCTCTCATTTTCTAATTTTATCTATTTTTTTCTATTGTTTTTTCATTTTCGCATACAATGCCAAAAATTTATATTTTTTTAAATGTATATTTTCATTTTTTTCTTGCACTCTCGGACAAATAGAATATAATGATACAAGGTATAACCTGTCGTCCCCTGCGTCATAATTTATAGAAAGAAGAGAAAATATGAGTCAAAAAAATAAAGGTATCCTGTTGATTATCAGTTCCGCTTTTTTCTTCGCCCTCATGAATATGATGGTCCGTCTTTCGGGAGACCTGCCATCGATGGAAAAAAGCTTTTTCCGAAACTTTGTGGCGATGTTTTTTTCATTTTTCATGCTAAAAAGAAGCGGCACGCCAATCCGCGTCCCCAAGGGATCCCTGAAACCTTTACTGATGCGTTCTGTCTGCGGAACAGTGGGGATCCTCTGCAATTATTATGCCATCGATCACCTGATGCTGGCGGATGCATCCATTCTGAATAAGTTATCGCCGTTTTTTGCGATATTGTTCTCCTATATCCTGTTAAAAGAGAAGATTCACCCATTTGCGGCAGGATGCGTGATCACTGCTTTTATCGGAAGCCTGTTCATCATCAGGCCGGGACTAGGCATGTTTACCACCACATTTCCTGCTTTTATCGGGTTTTTGGGCGGATTAGGCGTGGGAATCGCCTATACCTATGTCCGGATTCTGGGCACCCATGGAGTGAAAGGGCCGTTTATCGTCTTCTTTTTCTCCACTTTCTCCTGCCTGGTCACATTGCCTTACCTGATCCTGGATTTCCATCCGATGAGTCTGGCACAGCTGGGCTGCCTTCTTCTGGCCGGATTATTTGCCAGCGGAGGACAGTTTACGATTACCGCAGCCTACACTTACGCTCCCGCAAGAGATATCTCCATCTATGATTACTCACAGATCCTGTTTTCCACAGCACTGGGCTACCTCTTCCTTGATCAGATTCCAGACTACTTAAGCTTCATCGGATACGGCATCATCATCCTGGCGTCTTTCGCCATGTTTTTGTTCAACCAGAGAAAAGCGGCCACACAGTAAACAGGGTTCCTGCTGGATTTTGAGTATGTTGTTTCTTAATTATCAGCCGCCAGAAGAGTAACGGTCTTCTTTCTTCCGTTTTTTTATGTGTTCTCTGGCTTTCTCATAAATATCATATTGTTCTTGATATCGGGGACTGTAATCATTATGATACCGTCCCTTCTTTTTATGATTCATATTATTATTCACAGATGATTTATTCATTGATGGCCTGCCCTCTCTTTCCTTAAAAGAACTCCAAAAAGAAAATGCCGCAGGAAATGTAGCCTGTATTTCCTGCGACATGATATGATAGTCTATGAATCTCGAATCTTCTTCCATCTCCTGAGAGATCATGGCAAAACAGTGTCGTCTCTGAGGATGATTATTCCGCTGTATCCTCTGCAGAAGATGAATCTTCCGCATCTGAACTGGTCGTCGTTTCCGCGCCATCCTCACTGTCAGCAGCTTCTGTTTCCGAGGAGGCTTCTGTCGTCGGATCTGTGCGGTAATGAATCGTTCCCGGATCGAGGGTCTCTCCTCTGGCCTCATACATCTCAGAGACCGTGACCAGCTGATAACCGGCCTCAATCAGGTCAGGAACAAATCGTTGCACTGCCTCGATATTATAATCATGAATATCATGCAGAAGTACCACATCTCCATCCGTAGCCGTCATAACCATGCTGTAGGTGGCATCGGCATTCTTCGTCTTCCAGTCCTCGGTATCCAACGACCAGTTGACACAGCACAAGCCCTGGTCGCCTACGGCCTCCAGTACCTCACTGTTCACGGAACCATAGGGAGGGCGCATCAGTGATGGTTTCACGCCGATCGCTTTCTTAAGAGCTTTCACCGACTTCTTGATCTCATCTTCCAGTTCTGAACTGCCTAGCTTCGTCAACTGCACATGACTGTATGTATGGGTTCCAACCTCCATGCCGAGATTATATTCTCTCTGGACCGTTTCCGGGTAATACTCCGTGTTCTGCCCCAGGCAGAAAAAAGTTGCTTTGGCATAATATTCCTCGAAAACATCCAGGATCTGCTCTGTCGTTTCCGGATAAGGCCCGTCATCCATCGTGATGGCAACCATCGGACGGGAAGGATCAATCTCTTCAAATATCCGAAGCGTAAAGGTAACCGAAAGGCCAGAACCATCGGTCGCCTCCGCAGTAACTTCCACTGTATTCTTGGCGCTGTCTTCCGATGGAGTCAGCACCCCGTCTTCTGATACCTCTACCAGCCCCTCTTCACTGCAGGTCCACTTCAATGCGGTATTCGTCGCGTCCTGCGGCTCGTAGGATATCGCAAGCTGCATGGTGTCTCCGACACGAATCGTAGGCTCCGGCGCCGTCACAGTTAACTCCGTCATGGGTATGCTGTTATCCACCGGTGTTTCCGTTGTAGCCTCTGCGGCCTGTTCCTCTTTGTTCCCTGTGCTAAATGCTGCCGTGGAAGAAGTCCCCGTCAATCGCTTCGCAATCGAATAAATGCCACACAAAAGTATGACAACAACAACGATAATCACTGCGGACTGAAGAAACTTCTTTACCCCTCTGCTCATATTTCTTTCCCTCCTGATCATCTCGATCTTGCTGCTTCCGTCACATCATAGACGCTTCCAAAGGTTAAGGCGAAAATCAATGATTGATTTTCGCCTGTAAATTCGTTTATCCTATTCGTGTAAATGAACCACAAGAAGAAAAACATGCTGTCATCTGTTAGACTCTTGACAGATATTCTCCGGTTCTCGTGTCAATCTTTAATTTATCACCCAGATTAACGAAAAGCGGTACGTACACCGTCGCTCCGGTTTCAACAGTACATGGCTTCGTCGCTCCGGTTGCCGTGTTGCCCTTCTCACCAGGCTCGCATTCTGTTACTTCCAGCTCAACAAACATCGGTGGTTCCACAGCGAAGATATCGCCATTATGGGATACCATGGTCACATTATCATTCTCACGGACAAACTTGAGCGCGTCTCCGATCGCCTCTTCACTCAAACCGATCTGATCGTAGGTCTCGCCGTCCATAAAGTAGTATAAATCTCCATCTGAGTACAAATACTGCATCTCTTTTCTCTCGATCCGGGCCTGCGGGAACTTCTCCGTCGGGCGGAACGTCTTCTCAACTACGCCGCCGCTCTTAATGTTCTTCATCTTCGTTCTGACAAATGCTGCTCCCTTACCTGGCTTCACATGCTGAAATTCAACAATCTGATAGACATTCCCTTCTAATTCCACTGTCAAGCCGTTCTTAAAATCGCCTGCAGAAATCATATCTGAATTCCTCCTTACAACTTCTTTATCTTTAATTAGTACCATTCTATAATAAAAGCCCTCATTTTTCAACTCTTTTTTTCTTCCGGCTCCTAAAATAGAAGAAAAGAACGACTTTTTCCAGATACCGTTTCAGTACGATCTGAATCTCTTCTTTCGGGTGGATGGGCTCCACCATGATCGTGTAAAGTCCGGCCCGTCTGGCGCCCAGCACATCGGTAAATATCTGGTCGCCGACAAAGAGTGTACTCTCTGTTGTCGTTTTCATCTTCTCCATCCCCTTCAGATAACCGCCGGGAAGAGGTTTCCCAGCCTTATAGATATATTCCGAACCCACTTGATCAGAAAAGCTTTTTACTCTCGGCTCTTTATTATTGGAAATCAGACAGGTCTGAAATCCTATCTCTTTTAAGCGGTGAAACAGCCGGATCGCACGCCGGTCTGCCGGGGCTCCATGGGGCACCAGTGTATTGTCGATATCAAAAAGGACGCCCCGATATCCTTCCTGATACAGATGTTCAAAATTAATCTTATAAGTGGATTCCAGATATTCATCTGGATACAATAATTCAAACATATGGTTTCTCCTGCCCTTTGTATCTTTTTCAGGTCCATTCAAGTCCAACATCCCGGTTCCGGCAATCGCGAACCTTTGTGACCTCCTGCCCTTTGTATCTTTATCCATTCACTTAAGCCCAACATTCCGTTTCCGGCAATCGCGGGCCTTTGTGACCTTCTGCCTTCGTATCTTTTTTGTTTCCCTTCGTCCAGGCAATATCACAGATTCTGTTCATAACTGATTTTCAGTTTTTCCAGCGCCTTTTTCTCGATGCGGCTGACGTAAGACCGGGATATCCCCAGGTCCGCCGCCACTTCCTTCTGCGTATGCGTCCCTCCGCCGTAAAGGCCATATCGTTTTATGATGATATTTCGCTCCCGTTCATCCTCCAGATGCTCCACGATTCCTTTCAAATGCCCGAGGTAATACTGATAAATATATTTTTCGATCATCGTCACATCATCGGCACAAAGGATATCTACGAGACTGATATGGTTGCCTTCCGGGTCCATCCCGATCGGTTCATAGAGGGACACCTCCCGCTGCAGCTTTTTTTCTTGCCGGAGCATCATAAGAAGTTCATTTTCAATGCATCGGGAAGCGTAAGTCACCAGTCTGCCTCCTTTGTTTTCATCAAACGTATTCACAGCTTTGATCAGGCCGATCGTTCCGACTGAAATCAGATCATCCAAATCCCGGTCCTGACAATGATATTTTTTTACGATATGCGCCACCAGTCTCAGATTATGTTCAATCAGTTTGTCTTTCGCTGTCTGATCTCCATTACGGTACATTTCCAGATATTTTCTCTCTTCCTCTGCCTTTAAGGGCTTTTTGAATGACCGCATGTAATGCTCCGAAACCCGTGTTCCATATCAATATATGCCTAAGGGGATGGACACTGTTCCTTTCTTTTTAACTACAAATGAACGAACCAAATCTCCACGCACGGATTCGCTGGTGTGCTCTTAAACTTTTCTGCGCAGAAGCCAGCCCGGTTCCAGCTTCCGGCCGAGATCAATCCATATCTCCTGTTTCGGATGAGGCGCCGATTCCACCGGCATCCGCTTCTCATCTTCCATAGCCAGAACCAGAAGATACAGATTCGTCCCATCTGGAATCATGACTTCGATGGTCTCGCCGACAGAGAATTTATTCCTCTGATATATCTGCACCATGCCTCTTTCATCTACCTTCTGGACGATGCCGATATAGGTATATTCTTTTATATAGGTGCTGGCGTCATAAATCTGTGTAGTTTCGTTGGCTTTTCCGTAATAAAATCCGGTAGTAAACTGTCGATAAGTACATTTTCCGATCTCTTCCCGGTAGTAGGCAAGGTTCCTTTCATAAAGGACCGGGGAAGTGAGGTAATCATCAATTGCCCGGCGATAGGTCCTTGTCACTGCCGCCACGTAGAGCGCGGTTTTCATACGTCCTTCAATCTTAAAACTGTCCACGCCCACCTCAATCAAGTCCGGCACATGTTCGATCATGCACAAATCCTTTGAATTAAATATATAGGTTCCCCGCTCGTTTTCTTCCACCGGAAGATACTCTCCCGGACGGCTTTCTTCCATCACATAATACTTCCAGCGGCACGGATGGGTGCAGGCGCCCATATTTGCATTTCTTCCGGTAAAATAACTGCTCAGCAGGCAGCGTCCCGAATGGGAAATGCACATGGCTCCATGAACAAAAGCCTCAATCTCCATCTCTTTGGGAATGCGCTCTCGAATCTCCTTAAGCTCCGCCAAAGAGAGTTCCCTTGCCGCCACCACACGACTGGCTCCCTGATGATACCAGAAGTTATAGGTGGCATAGTTTGTGCTGTTGGCCTGGGTGCTGATATGCACCGGGATCTCCGGGCAGACCTCTCTGGAAATCATAAAGACACCGGGATCTGAGATGATCAGAGCATCCGGACCCATGTCCTTTAATTCCCGGAAATAGTCCCGGATACCGTTCAGGTCTTCATTATGCACCACGATATTTGCCGTCACATAAACCTTTACCCCATGCTGATGAGCAAAATCAATGCCGGCTTGCATGTCGGTTTTGGAAAAATTCTTTGCTTTGGCCCGAAGTCCATACATTTCCCCGCCGATATAGACCGCATCCGCACCGTAATAAACAGCCGTCTTCAGTGCCTCCAGACTGCTCGCCGGTATCAACAGTTCTGTTTTTCGCATGATCTCCTCCATCTATTTTTGTCAATGTTTATTCTGATTGTTATCAAATGTTTCTCTTTTTTCTTTACTATTCTTGGGGTGGCGGTTTGGACAATCCTTAAAAATATTTACACCATATTTTCTGGTTTTCGCGAATTTTGACTGTATCTCTTCATTGATTTTACACGCCATTTTCCCCATCATTTTCCACGTTGATCGTCATACCGTCTTCCGTTTCCAACAATTAAAATCTACACATCATAATAAACGAACATA
>JAJQDO010000274.1:0-4353 GCA_021202175.1 Clostridiales bacterium
ATAAGAGTAATCTAATGGTGCTCTTCCGGACTACCGGATATTCGAGAGAATGAGTCTGGCAGTTTTTAAATGACTTTGATAAAATGTCTCGAGATCGTTTCGAATGTGATCGGCGATTTCCTCCCATTCTTTCTTTCGTTCTGTGTTTGATGCATCCGGATAAATGGAAGGGCTGTCTCCGCCGGAAGAGGAGGGAGGAGCACCGGAAGCATCCTTGCCATCTTCATTTTCATTATCCCTTGATTCTTCTGTATTCATGGCAGAAGGGAGATTACCGTTTTCCGAAGGTTCTCCCTGAAAATCGGCCGTTTGTTCTGAGGAATCTTCCTCATTTTCTGCTGAAGAAGGATCCTCTGATGAATCTGTTTCGGTATCATCCGAGGAAGAGTTCTCCTGTGAAGGAACCTCGGAATGTTCATACCAGGCCGCATGGTCATCGGCGAGAAATGGCTCCCGCAGCGTCAGTAATTCTTCCACAGAAAAATCGCAATGTTTCAGATAATGATAGATTCGTTCCGCCGTGAGTGGCTGCACATAAGAACGAAGCTCCTGCAGGTCGTCCTCCTGCGTGCGGGCTTTAGGGCAGTCTGTATGTGGCAGATCCAGTTCGTGAATCACCGCTTCCACAGCGATGTCACAGGCCAGATTCCAATATAAGGAATCGACATGGTCTCCGATAAAGGGATGATGAAAAATGCAATGGAGTACGGTGTGCAGATAATCCCTGGTAACCTGTTCTTTTTTCATCTGATAGGTCCGCAGTACATGGAGAAAACTATAGTATACGAAAAAACCATCTGTGGCTAATGTCGTCTCCGGGTCAGGAGAAAAAGCGAGCCGGTGAAATGCCGGCTCTAAAAAACGCAGATTGACAAGGAGAGTATTTCTGGATAAAGTCAGTATATCAAGAGCCAATGATTCGGCTTTTTCCATTTCTGGTGTTTCAGTATTCATATGCCCTCCTTGTGGTGTTGCACCTTATCCTTTTCCGCAATGCATTTCCTTCAGTACCGGACACAGGTGATTCTCTTAATTATATACTATATTACCTACTATCATTTATTCCGCCACCCATCGATTGGCAACATAAAAAGTAAATAGTGATGAAAATATAATTCACACATTATAACTCCCACAAATCCAGTGCCAGATTTTCACTTGTTCGTAGAAACTTGTGTTTATATTCCAGAAGTGCAGCGGTAGCGTCAACATTGGCGGAATTTCGTGCCTGCTGCAATACAAAGTCATAATTGTCATTGGTAATCCACTGGCGCTCCATCAGATATTGGATGAGAGCAAAGCTTTTGTCCGTGGAAGTGCGACGGAGAAGTTGTTCTTTTCGGCTTTCCAGCTTTCGGTCGTAGGCTGTCGCGATTTCTGGAAGATAATGTGTCTTACGCTCGGCATCACTGATATATCCGTTGAGAGCATAGGAATGCCATTGCTCCGGGATATCAGAAAGAGGTACTTCCCAGGCAATCATTCGCCGCAACTGGTTACATCCATAAAAGGTTTTCTCCCGGTCAAATCCTCGCAGCAACTCTTGATTCATCGAGTCATACCAGATAAACGAATGTCGTGGACCGCGAAATGTGATCTGTTCCAAACTCGCGCAACCGGCAAAAATCCCATCATAAGGCCCCAGAGACATATGGCTGTTGCATCACGCGTTCGGTGGCATACTCACTTCCTTCAGGTTTTTACAATCTTTAAAAGCACACATGCCGATGGTGCGCAGACTGTCCGGAAGATAGGCGGATACAATCGAACTCTGGGAGTACGCCCAAAGGTCAATGTGTGTGATGCCTTCAGGAAGGATCAAATGGGAACTTTTTATATCAAGTTTCGTATCAAGGGTGGACAATGAGCACCGTCCCCTTCAGGTCCCCGACCGGAAGGATCAGGAACGCGCCGTATTTTTCTTCAAAATCTGCTACTGCCTTAGAGATGCCGCGATATTTGGTGTCTTCGTAATTGCAGAGCATGATGACCCCGCCCTGCACCATCCGGGGGAAGAAAAACTCCAAGCCGGTAAAGGTTGGCTGGTAGAGACAGGCATCCATATAGACAAAGGCAAACGTTTCCTCTTCGATATCAAAAGCCGTTTCCGGGAACCAGCCTTTCTTTAAAATTACATTTTCCGCACTCGGAAGACGGGATAAGAGTACATCCTCTTTGACAGTGGGAATATCCCCCGGTCTGCCTGTTCCGGCATCTCCCTGTTTGGCATCAGAACACTGCAGGACATTTTCTTTGGCGATGTCCCGCGCATCAAAGCCTTCCATGGTGTCAAAAAGGTATAATTTTCGTTCCGGCATCAGTGCATTTAACTGCCAGGAAGTATCGCCCTTATAGCATCCCAATTCCGCCACCGCTCCGGGAAGCCCCAGCGTTTCCAGACGCCTGGTCAGACGGCGTAAAGCGGCGCCGCGCACGGTAAACTGATCGCAAATCTCATCGACAAAGACGATATCATTTAAAAACCCGGCGCGCATCGCCATGTAGCTTAAAGCATGACTTTTTTCCGAATCCGGTGCCGCGATGACGAGCATATCCGGCTCGAAAGAGACGGCCAGATCAATGGGCATGATGGGAAGCCCTTCGATCTCTTCTTTCAACTCTCCGGTATCAATGTCGGCAAATACATTCCAGGTATCTGGATTGGAATTACCGATGCCGACCAACTTCATTTCTTTTGGATTTAATAGATCAGAGACCGCAATCCCCAGATTGTCCGTCTCCAGAATAATTACCGTTTTCATAAGGATTCCTCCTGTATTTTTAAATTAATTTATGATAAAATCATTTCGAGTCATTTCTGCCTTTGGTAAGAGAAATTATACCCATTTTTATCTTTATTTTCATTATGCCTTTGTTTCGCTTTCATCGCAAGTAGCGAAGACAACATGCCATTTGTTTCCCATGAAATCATTGAAGTACAGACTACACTTGATACAAAATAAACATCTGTAAAACAGACTCCTTTATCAAAATTACCCAAAATATTAAAATATATATAAAAGATAACCCGTAAATTCGCATTCTTTCATATACAGAATTTGGAGCAATCAAAATGCAGCATGAAAGGGGAACAGGAGGAAAAACGTGGACAGAGTATCTATTACAGTAAATGGTAACCTTCACAAGTTTATTATTGGTGAAGAATATGGTTGTGTAAAACCAGAAGAGACGCTTCTCCAGACACTCAGAGACCGGATGGGATTGACAGGGACAAAGGAAGGATGCAATCACGGCGCGTGCGGAAACTGCACCGTGATCATGAACGGAGATGCCGTTCCTTCGTGCATGGTATTGACGGCGGACTGCGATGGTGCGGTCATCACGACGATCGAGGGACTTGAGGATCCGAAAACGGGAGAGTTAAATACGTTGCAGCAGGCCTTTGTTGATAATTCCGCTTTTCAGTGCGGTTTTTGCACGCCGGGAATTGTGATGTCTGCGCAGGCGCTTTTGGATAAGAATCCTGAGCCGGAGCGGGAAGAGATCATGGAGGCGCTGTCTGGAAATTACTGCCGCTGCATCAGCCATTACCAGGTGGTGACGGCCGTGGAGGACGCAATCGGACGGATGAAAGGAGCGGACGCAAAACCAAGAGTAAGCCAGAGAATAAGACACCATAATACAGATATATAGGAAAGCACATGAACCGTGCGGACGGCAAGGAGCTGATCACCGGAAGAAGACAGTTTATCGATGATATCCGGATTCCGGGAATGTTATATGCGCGTGTACTGCGCAGTCCTTACGCCCACGCGAATATTGTCAGCATTGATACAACGAAGGCGGAGCAGCTTCCTGGCGTAAAAGGCGTGATGACTTACAAAAATGCTCCGGACTGGAAATGTGGCCTGCCACAGCACAGAAAGGTACTGGATTCCAGGGTTCGCTTTGTGGGTGACAGTGTGGCGCTGGTCGCTGCGGATTCCATTGAGACAGCGAACGAAGCTTTAAAGTTGATTGAGGTTTCCTACGAGGAATTGCCTTTTGTTTTGGATTGTGAAGAAGCACTGAAACCGGAAGCTCCACAGCTTTATGATGAGTTTCCTGGAAATATCATTCCAAAGACGACACCGTTCAGTGAAGAGCCCTTCAACCAGATTCAGGTCGGTGACGTAGAAAAAGGATTTGAAGAGTCGAAATATGTGGCGGAAGGCTATTATTGTTATGACAAATGGCCGCATCCCCTGCCTCCGGAATCTCCGGGTGTGATTGCCGAATGGACGAATCCCAGCGCCGTAACGCTCTATTATAATGGCGGAGCTCCGCATCTGCAGAATTTCAATACCGAAGCGTCGATTCCCGGCGTGGCGGTACGAGTGCTTGCCTCTCATG
>JAJQDO010000274.1:4363-12391 GCA_021202175.1 Clostridiales bacterium
TGCCGGTGGTTCTTACGGCAGCAAACAGCTGATTCCGCATCTGGCTTTGCAGGCGATTGCGTTGGCACAGCAGACTGGAAAAGCCGTGAAACTGATGATGGATAAGACCGACCATCTGTTGTCCTACGAATTGCGTCAGGGCAGCCGTATCCGTGGGAAAGTCGGCATCACCGAAGATGGTATCATCAATGCCATTCAGGGTATGTGGTATATCGATTCCGGTATGTCCTCCACCTATGCGCAGGCGATGACAGCCGTAGGTCTTGGTGAAGCACAGGCTTTCTGTGGAAAATGTAAGAACTGGGATCTGGATACCGTTCTGGTAGCGACCAATCATTCCTCCCAGGCGCCAATCCGTGGATTTGGCGGACAGGAGCTGAAGGGTGCGCTGATTCCTTTAGTTTGTACGGCGATTCGCGCGGCGAACATGGATCCGTTTGAAGTATTCCGCAAAAACTTCGTCAAAGCCGGTGATTCTTATATCTGGAGAGATTATAAATGGTGGGATGTTCGTTCCGTAGACTTTACGGCGGCCTTTGACGCATCCGCGGAAAAATTCGGCTGGAAGGATAAATGGAAAGGCTGGGAAGTACCTACTTCTGTCAGCGCGGATGGAAAACATGCCATCGGCGTTGGCGTCGGTGTACATGGTAATGCGGACATTGGTGAAGACCCGACCGAAGGTTTTGTCAAACTGCATCCATTCGGTTCCGTGACCGTAGAAATCTGTATCGGTGAAACTGGCGGCGCACAGCGTCATGGTGTGCAGAAGATGGTTGCGGAAGTGATGAAGGTTCCATTTGATGGTGTGCAGCTGGTAAATTCTGATACCCACGGCACGGGTTATGACGCTGGTATGATCGGTTCGAGAGGAACGATCACCATGGGAACCTGCGCGGTACGTGCAGCAAAAGACGCGAAGAGAAAACTTCTGCAGATGGCTTCTGAAAAGCTGAATATCGATGTCGATGAGCTGGATACCGAGAATTTTATGGTCTTCCAGAAAGGACACAGAGACCAGGTATGTCTGCCCTGGATTGCGATCACTGGTACGCCGGAAATGACCATCACCGGTGTCGGTGTCTATAAACAGAACTTTGATAAACCGAACTTTGCTCTTTATTTCGCGGAAGTGGACGTTAACCTCGAGACAGGAGAAGTAAAACTCCTTCGTGCCCTGGAAGGAACGGATGTAGGCCAGATTATCGATCCGGTTAATGTGCGGATGCAGGCGGAAGGCTCTTTTGGCGCAGCTGGTGCCGATACGGCTTTATTTGAGGAAATGGTTATGGATCCGAAATTAGGACGGTTTATGACCGGAAACATGATTGATTATAAATGGCGGCCCTTTAACGAATTCCCTCCTTTTGATACGGTGATTCTGGAAAGCCAGTTCAACACGGAATCCTTCCACGCATTAGGTTTTGGCGAGATCAGTGGCTCTCCGGCACCTTCTGCTATCCTGATGGCAGTTTCCAATGCCATCGGCAAAGAAGTGAAGGAATACCCGACCACACCAAACGTTGTATTAAAAGCCATGGGTAAATTAGATTAGAGGAGGGACAAACGATGAAACATTTTGAACATGTCAATGCCTCCACATTTGAAGAAGCCAGCACCTTATTGAAAGAATCAGGAGAAAAGGCGCAGGCGATGGCGGGAGGCTCTGATCTGCTCGGTACCTATAAAGACAACATTTTACCAACCTATCCGGAAACCGTCGTCAACTTAAAACAGATCCCGGATGCTGACAAGATTGCGGAGACGGAAGCAGGATTATCTGTCGGTGCTCTGGCAAAACTGGGTACGGTAGCGGAAAATGAAATGGTTGGCGAGATTTGCCAGGCATTAAAGGAAGCGGCGCATTCCGTATCTTCTCCGTTAGTTCGACATATCGGAACCATCGGCGGAAATATCTGCCAGGATGTGCGTTGCTGGTATTATCGCTACCCGGATGCTGTCGGTTCAGCTCTAAACTGCAAACGCAAAGGCGGTCAGACCTGTTACGCTATTAACGGAGAAAACCGTTATCATTCCGTATTTGGTGGCATGTCCTGTGGCGGAAGCGCCTGTGCGAAGGCCTGTCCGGCAGGGACCAATATCGCTGGTTATATGGCAAGACTGCGGGAAAATGATTGGGACGGCGCCGCACAGATTATCTTAAAATATAACCCGATGCCAATGATGACCTCCCGTATCTGCCCACATGTCTGCCAGGACGACTGTAACCAGAATGTCTATGGCGAGAGTGTAAATGTCCATGCAGTGGAACGTTCGCTAGGCGATTATATTCTGGCACATGCAGACCGTTATTATGCGGCTCCGACAAAGGAAACCGGCAAGACAGCTGCCGTGATCGGTGCCGGTCCTGGTGGTCTTTCCGCAGCCTATTATCTGCGCAAAGCCGGACAGAAGGTCATCGTTTATGACCGAATGAAAAAGGCCGGCGGCGTGCTCCAGTATGGTATCCCGCATTATCGTCTGCCGAAAGATATCGTAGACCGTTATGTAGATGCTTTGACTAGCATGGGCGTTGAGTTCCGCCTCGACATGGAAGTCGGAAAAGATATTACCATGGAGGAAATCAAGAATGCCAGCGACAGCATTTACTTCGGTACCGGCGCCTGGAAGCAGCCGATCCTCGGTCTGGAAGGAGAAAACCTGACCGAATTCGGACTGGATTTCCTTGTGGAAGTAAATACCTATCTGGAAAAGGCTATCGGAAGCCGCGTGCTCGTCTGCGGCGGCGGGAACGTAGCCATGGACGTTGCTTTGACGGCAACCCGTCTGGGCGCGAAAAATGTCAAGCTGGTCTGCCTGGAACAAAAAGCAGAGATGCCGGCATCCGCCGAAGAAGTAGCACGGGCCGAAGAAGAAGGCGTACAGCTTTATAATGGCTGGGGGCTTGGCCGCATCGTCACCGACGGAAAAGGTAAAGTAGCCGGACTGGAAGCGAAGAAATGTGTTTCCGTTTACGACGAAAATCACCGTTTCTCTCCAGTGTATGATGAGGAAAACCTGACGACCATCGAAGCAGATACCATTATCCTGGCAACCGGACAGCGCGTAGATATCAGTTTCCTCGGAGAAACTCTTGGGGCGCAGCTCCGGTCGGCGCGCGGTTTGATCGAGACAGATCTGGAAACGGGAAAGACGAAAGTGGAAGGCATGTACGCCGGTGGCGATGCCGCAACCGGTCCGAACATCGCCATTCGTGCCATCACAGCTGGACGTAACGCGGCAGCGGGAATGAACCGGGATCTGGGCGCCTTACCGGATGCACCGGAAGAAAATGCTGTTCCAAAAGCAGGAGCGGAAAATATTTCCTTCCATCATTTTGACCCTGCAGGCATCGACGCTCCAACGGCGAATCATCTCAAAGAAGTACCTTTAGGCGAGCGGACGCTGACCAAAGAAGATGCCGAAACCTTTGATGTGGAAACGACCTTAAAGGAAGCAGCCCGCTGCATGAACTGCGGATGCTATGCAGTCAACCCTTCTGACATCACCCCGGTACTGGTGATGGCCGACGCGAAGCTTCTCACCTCGGCACGGACCATCGACGCCGCGGATCTTTTTACTAAAGAACTGACCGTTCAGGATGTTTTGGAACCGGGCGAGCTGGTGAAGGAAATCGTTGTGCCGAAAAGCGATGGTGTATCTCATTACGATAAAAAACGTGTTCGTGACGCGATTGACTTTGCCATCGTATCCCTTGCGTCCCGTTTTGATGTGCAAGATGGCAGCATCCAGGACGTGCGCATCGTATATGGCGGTGTGGCTCCGGTGCCATATCGTATGGAAAAAGTAGAGAGCTTCTTAAAGGGCAAAACAGTATCCGATCAGCTCATCCGCGAAGCGAAGAGTATGGTTATCGAGAATACGATGCCGATGGCAAAAAATAAATATAAACTCTATATGATGCAGGATCTCATCGAGACCGCGATGCACAGAGTAATGGAAGCCTGAATTACGGCGGACACTTCAAAAAAATCTGTTAGTTGCAATCTGCGGAATAGTGAATGCCTGAGTTCCGTCTGTTAAATAAAATGAAATGCAAGAAAATGATTTCAGCTTACGGGGCATTCTGTTGATAAAAGAGAGTGGTCGCAGAAGCCCTTCCTCTATAAAATAGTTATAGAATGTAGCCTATACTCTACATGTAGTATAGGCTACATTTGTAGTTATAGGCAACTTGCATAGCCATGTAATCATGATATAATGACGCTAATTAATATTGTTATTAAAATAACAATATGGCTTTCCTGTAGGATAGAAAACGGAATATGACAGGAAAGTCAAAGGTTCGAATCACTGTTGGAAAAGGGAAACTTTTTTGATATGGGTATCATCGATATCCTATATGGGGAAAGAACATGAATTCGCAGAAAAGATATACATAGGAGAAGGAGAAGTTGCATGGCAGATAGAAGGATTCCAGCACAACCACCGCATACGGAATTTGTCTCTCGTCTGATCAGTTTACCAAGGGGAATCGCCCGCCTGGAAAAGCTCGGAGAAGAGAAAGAATTTCCCAAGGATTATGAACTGGTTCAGGCCGGACAGAAGGTGAAGTATTGTTATATTGTAAAATATGGACGTGTGATTGGATATGAATATACATTAAACGGAGAAGAAAGGATTTATAATGTGAATGAAGCGAATTCTCTGATGTTGGAGGCGAACCTTCTCTTTGATTATGTCTGTCCAGTGAATTTTAAAACGATACTCCCTTCCAAGCTTGTCTGTATCGACAAGGCTACTTTATTAAAAGCGGTACATAATGATAACGAGGTCTGTATGGACATTATGGAGTCGATGTCTATTAAACTGATGTCCTCAATGAATCAGGTGCGTCATGCGAATTTTTACAATGCATCCTGGAAGATCTGCGATCTGCTAATCCAGTTTGCAGACCGTTACGGAGTTTATTATGACGGAAAGATATTGATTCAGGAAAAAATCAGCCAGCAATATATATCAAACCTTCTGGGAATCAACCGAGTCACGACTGTGCGCGCCATCAAGGAACTGAAAGAGATGGGGCTGATTGAGCACATCAATGGCTACTACTGCATCCGTGATATGGAAAAATTAAAGCGCCATCAGGAAAGACTGCTGAAATGAAACTGCCAGTTTTAAAATAAATTAGAAAAAACAACAATTCGTCCCTTTTCACATTCTGTAAATTATGGTATATTATGGCAGAAGGGAGGGCGAAAGATGGCAAATGTTTTCGATACAGCAAAATATATTTTAGAACAAACTGGTCCTATGTCAACTATGAAGCTCCAGAAATTATGCTATTATGCGCAGGCATGGTCGCTTGTCTGGGATGATTTTCCTTTATTTAAAGAAGATTTTCAAGCATGGGCGAATGGACCAGTATGTCCTGAATTATTTTTCAAAACGAAGGACAAGTTTTCGGCAAATGCAAGCGATGAAACAGGCGGTGAAGAGAATTTATCCGATGAACAAAGAGATACGATTGATAAAGTATTAGAGTACTACGGCGGCCATAATGCCCAGTGGCTCAGTCAGCTGACACATATGGAAGACCCCTGGATAAAGGCGAGAGAAGGAATCCCGTCGGGTGCAGGGTGCGAAAATGTAATCACGCTGGAAAGTATGGCTCTATATTATGGCGGGCTCTAAGCGTAAAAAAGAAATAAAACAGAGAGAAAATCCTAAAGGAAAACATATCGCTCAAGATGGAGATCCTGGGCGATTTTATTCAGATAGTCCGGCATGGACTTTTGCGAATTCTGATCAGGAGATGTGGGCATTCTCGCAAGATCATATAGGAGATTTATTATGGACAGAGATACTTCCCAGATTAAAAGCTTTAGAAGCACAAACCTGGAGCCAGATTTTAGTTCGAGATAAAAAACAGAATCACTCCTTAGATTTAACTGAATTAAATAAAATAGCCAAGGATAGATTAGCTTTCAAATACATAGAGGCCGAATCACTAATATCATTGAGAATAACCGGCACTCATAGATTATATGGATATATGACAGGAAAAATTTTCAATGTTCTATGGTATGATAATAATCATGGAGATAATAACACATGTGTATGTAGGTCGCGCTTGAAACATACATAAGAATACTTTTAATATGACATCCGCTTGACTTTTAGCCAGGCGGATTTTTCTATATTCCAAAAATCAAAATATTTTTGCAATAAAAAAATAAAAGCAACAAAAAGTAATGTTATATCAACATTTTTGAATCTGTGTAACGTGTACTACTTAACATATATGGGAATATTGTTTATAATAACCAAAGGTTTTTTGAAAAATTTATTCAAAAAACACGCAAAAATGCCAATTCAAGATTCATATAGATGGAAAGCTTGGAGAAAGGGAGGAACCCTATGATGAAAACGGGTGCTGTGCTGGTCGCGGCTGGGATGTCGAGCCGTATGAAAGATTTCAAACCAATGCTTCCCTATGGTGATACCACGATATCCCGTCATATGGTCGATATGATGACGGCGTGTGTCCTCTCACCGATTGTGGTAGTAACCGGGTATCGGGCGGCAGACCTGGAAGGACATCTTTCCCAGCCTGGCGTGCGATTTGTAGAAAATGCACGCTATGCACAGACACAGATGTTTGATTCCGTAATTCTTGGCATAAAAAATGTGATTGACGAGTGCGATCGAGTACTGATTATGCCGGTGGATATCCCTGCGATTCAGTTGGAGACGATTCAGCAGTCACTGTTGCGTAACGAGGAAATGATTCGAACCTTATATCATGGGAAACCTGGGCATCCGATTATTTTGCATAAAAAGGCAGCCCGGAAGCTGTGTGGCTATAAGGGAGAAGGAGGCCTTCGAGGTGCCATGGAACATTCCGGCATCCCAATCACAAACCTGGAAGTGGAAGACCGAGGAGTGTGCTGGGATGTCGATACGAGAGAAGAGTATCAGAAGATGATGGAATGGCTAAATCATCAATAAGTCTGAAAATCCGAAAAACAGACAAGCGATTTAGAGAATAATCAAAATATTAATCGGTAATCCAGAAAGAATTCAATTCATCTTTACATCTGTGATTATAAGAAAAAGACAGGGAACGGGTGATTTTAAATGAGAAATATCTACTTGGTTCGGCATGGTAAGATTGCATTTCCTGATGATATCAAACGATGTATCGGTCGGACGGAGATTCCGCTTGACGAGGAAGGAATCCGCCAGGCAGAGAATTTAGGAAAATATTTTGAAACGCTTCCGGTTACTCATGTGTACAGCAGTCCGGCAGGACGATGTGTGGAAACAGCCTCTATCCTGAATGGAGAAAGGCATCCGTTGCGCATTGTGGATGACCTTTCTGAACTGTATATGGGAGAATGGGAAAATCAGCCGTTTAAAGAGATCAAGAAAACGCTGGAAAGCGAACCGGTTTACGGAGAAAAACGCAGAGATGGATTACAGCGGTTCCAAAAAGTAATGGCACGGATTCTGACAGAAAGCAGCGGAGATATCGTTTGTGTCGCACATGCTGGGATAAACTGCTGTTATCTTTCCTCTTTATTGGGAACGAATCTGGATACTTCCCGGGCACTTCCACAGCCTTATGGAGGGTTTAGTCGGATTGCGGTGTACGAGGATGGTCGAATGGTTGTCGATGAGTTGGGGCGGATGCCGGCTATCACGCCTGACGAAGCCGAATGCGAAACTTTATGGAAACGATACCGCACTCCGGAACCGGTGATTCGGCACTGTAAAGCCGTTGCTGCCTGCGCGTTGGATATGGCACAGAAACTTAAGAAAGCAGGCTGTCCGACGGATACTGATTTAGTGTATTACAGTGCATTGTTGCATGATATTGCAAGAACAGAAAAAAATCATCAGCAAAAAGGAGCCCAGTGGCTGCGTAAGGAAGGCTATCCAGAGATGGCGGAGATTATCTGTCGGCACCATGATCTGTCAGTACAGTTGCCGGAGCAGCTTTTGTATGAGAATAAGATAAATATCCCTGACTACGAGGGAATACCAAACGAAGCAGAAATTGTT
>JAJQDO010000150.1 GCA_021202175.1 Clostridiales bacterium
ACATACATACCAAAACAACAAAATCAAAGAATCTGTCCGTACAGAAGAGAGAGACATACATACCAAAACAACAAAATCAAAGAATCTGTCCGTACAGAAGAGAGAGACGTACGTACCAAAACAGTAAAATCGCAGAATCCGTCCGTATAGAAGAGAGAGACGTACATACCAAAACAATAAAATCGCAGAATCCGTCCGTACAGAAGAAAGAAACGTACAGACCAAAACAGAAGAATTACAAAAAATCCGTACAAAAGAAATGAGATGATAACATTTCCCCATGTATTTTGTGAATAGTAGCCATAAGAAGAATGTCACGGAAAAACGGAAAAATAAATCTTGCAAATTACTTGGGAATATAGTATCATAATGGACGGAAGTTTTTTGAACCAGTAGCTCAGTTGGATAGAGCAACGGTTTCCGGAACCGTGTGTCGGGGGTTCGAGTCCCTTCTGGTTCGGTGCTTTAAAGAGTGCCCCAAGTATCGCAGATATCTCTATATGCGGTATTTGGGGCATGTTTTTTTGAAATAAGCTGGCCGCTGTTTGTATAGGATTATGGGATGTTTTTTCTGACGATTGATGAGATTTCATTTTCTGACATTCATTTCATAAAGATGTTCCTGGGCAGAACAAGGATTTTTATTACATATTATATTTAGAGTCAGTAAAGCTATTATTTTCAAAGAGGTTTTGGAATGAAATATGAGATATTTATTTACGAAGAAATGAAAACAGCGCCTTTTTATAAAAAGGCCATTGCCGAATATGAAAAACGCCTGAGTCGTTATTGCAAGATCTCCTGTAGATTTATTAAGAAGGAAAAAGTATGGAAGAAGATATTTGTTCCTGCAACGGACAACTATGTGCTTTTGCCGGGAAAGGCGTCTGTTTCGTCAGAAGAATTCAGTGACAGGATGAAGATATGGGAGATTTCAGGTAAGGGACAAATTGACTTTTTCATTCCGGGTACGGAATTGTCGACACTCGGAGAAGGAGAAGAAGGAAGAGAAAGAAGAAAAAAGGAGGAGGGAGAAAGTGACAGCAGCTGGAATGTACTGAATCTTTCGGCTTTTTCCATGACTTCTGCCCTGTCAGGCCTGATTCTTTACGAACAGATTTATCGTGGATATCGTATTTTAAACCATCATCCTTACCATAAATGATACATCATAAAAATGGAGATTGCCGATTGTTTTATCGATGAAGGATCTCTCATCCATCTTATCATTTTTTTCCTTTAATATTATATCATAATTGCTGATTGTTCTGTCGATGAGGCCTCTATCCTCTCTGTTTCAACCGATTCATCAAATCTGTCATAAGATTCATCAGATCCATCATAAATAGGGATAGCAATTAAAAAAATAACCCTGCAGATGATGCGCATCGTACCATGCCATTTGTATCTGCAGGGCTATTTCAACTTCCTTTTTTTTCCTGAATGCTGTCCTCGTCTTCAAAGGGAATCTGGATTCCTCTCGGTTTGACCGCCGTGGAAAAGACGATCTGTGTTTCCGTATTTCCGTATTTCTGTAAATGACCGATGAACGTGTCCAGTTCCATCGTGCTTGGGAAAGCGACTTTCAGCATAATGGAGTAAAGACCGGTAACGCAGTTGCATTCCAGTACGTTGGGACATTCTGTTACATACGGGTAGAATTCATCCTTTTGTTTTGGATCCAGCGTAAGGTTTATGAAAGCGGTAATATGATATCCCAGCATGACTGGATCGACCGTCGCGTGATAACCGGTTATGATGCCGTTCTTTTCCAGACGTTCAATTCGAGTGGAGACTGCAGGAGAAGATAAAAATACTTTTTGCGCCAGAAGTTTCAAAGGATATCTGGCATTTTCCTGCAGGAGTGCTATGATTTTTTTATCAATCTTATCCATGGTATCGACCTCCCTGTCTGATTGCGGATCAGCCAAAATGAAACTTACATCTGGCATGAAAAGAAACATTTCCATGAATCTCTGTTTCATGTCGGATTTTGGAAACAGCAGAATCCGTTTATAAAATCTATAAAATATTCCGTTAAAATGTTTTTTGTGATATGTTTAAATGACATATAGACATATATATCATGCAGTGAGTTGCCATATATGTAAAATACAACCGTGTAATCTATATGAAACATATACGCAAAAAAGGAGTATCCCATTAGGACACTCCTTTGCGTCGATGCATTATATTATAAAGTATTTGTATCGAATCTGCAACCTTTTTTTGGAAATTGCTAAATTTTTTCAAGTTTTAACGTTTTTTAGCATATACCAAGAAATATTTTGGTACATTTTACCTGTCTTTTTTAGCAAACACCCTGTGCCAGCATAGCGTTCAATACTTTTTCGAAGCCTGCCAGGTTAGCACCTGCTACATAGTCGCCTTCACAATCGTAGCGTTTCGCTGCGTTGTCGATATTGTGGTAAATGTCAACCATGATCGTCTGTAATCTGCTGTCAACTTCTTCGAAGGTCCAGCTTAAGCGTTCGCTGTTCTGGGACATTTCCAGAGCGGAAACAGCAACGCCGCCGGCATTGGAAGCCTTGCCAGGGATGAAGTATACGCCGTTCTCCTGCAGATATTTGGTCGCATCGATTGTTGTAGGCATGTTCGCGCCTTCTACAACAGCGAGGCAGCCGTTCGCAGCCAGCTGTTTTGCGTCTTCCAGGAACAGCTCGTTCTGCGTTGCGCATGGAACAGCAAGATCACATTTGATCTGCCATACGCCGCGGCCTTCATGGTACTCGCTGTTTGGACGATATTTCTTGTATTCGGTCAGGCGGGCACGGTTTACTTCTTTGATCTCTTTTAATGCTTCCACGTCGATGCCCTCCGGATCGTATACCCAACCGGTGGAATCGGAGCAAGTCACTGCCTTCGCGCCTAACTGCTGTGCTTTTTCGATCGCATAGATGGCAACATTACCAGCACCGGAAACGACAACGGTCTTGCCAGCTATGTCGATACCGTGATCTTTAAATAATTCTTCCGCGATGTAGATCGCGCCGTAACCAGTTGCCTCTGTTCTTGCCAGAGAACCGCCATAGGAAAGACCCTTACCGGTCAAAACGCCTTCATAATTACCGCTCAGTTTCTTATACTGACCGAACAGGTATCCGATCTCTCTTCCACCTACGCCGATGTCGCCAGCCGGCACGTCACGGTCTGCGCCGATATATTTGTAAAGCTCTGACATGAAGCTCTGGCAGAAAGCCATCACTTCGCGGTCGGATTTGCCTTTCGGATCGAAATCGGAACCGCCCTTGCCACCGCCGATCGGAAGTCCTGTCAGGGAGTTTTTGAAGATCTGCTCGAATCCCAGGAACTTAATGATGCCCTGATTCACGGAAGGATGGAAACGTAAACCACCTTTGTAAGGTCCGATGGAGTTGTTAAACTCTACACGCATACCCATGTTAACCTGTACCTGACCCTTGTCGTCTACCCATGGGACACGGAACTTGATCATTCTGTCTGGTTCGGTTAATCTTTCCAGAATGGCCTCTCTTTTATAAAACTCTTCATTTGCCTCGATCATGGGGCGAATGGATTCGAACACCTCTGTGACTGCCTGATGAAATTCCGGCTCACTGGGATTTTTCTCGATTACTTTTGCGAGTACATCGTCGATGTAAGACATAATAGGTTCCTCCTTAATTTGCATGATATATATAGTTGTCATTGTTACTATTAACGGCGAACCTGACACTTGCTGTCAGGCTGGACCCCAATAGACTGAAATGTGCCAGATTTTGCCCCGCCGTCGTTACACGCATTTAAATGGGGCAAAATCGCTACAGTTCACATATATCGTGAACAGTAGCTGTTATTCTTTCAACGCCCCATATTATACTATATTGTCATGCCATAATCAATAAAAAGAATAGTTTAAATTGCATTTTTTTAAATAAAAATTTCATAACTCGAGAAAAAACTTTATTAAATTAAGTGAAATTTGCAGGAAATGATTCCTTTTGCCTGACAACCTTCAATTTTTATGGAAATGTACATCGCTTTGCATATGTTTGGAATGGAATCGATTCATTTCCAGAACGAAATGTATAGATTTTCCAAAAGCAGAGTGACGTTCTGTTCATTCCAGACTGTGCATTTAAGACGGTATCGGATTCAGTCCCGTACATTGAGAGTAATATGAGGTCCGAGTGGCTTCTGTCCAGGTATATCGTTTAGATTAACGGGCAGGAATCGTCACGTTACCGGATGGGGATAAATTCCGGCCGCTGCTTTCTGTAAAGGGCATAATATCGAAACCCGGCCTCTTCGAGAATGGCTGGCAGGCGGTCAAATGCATAGGCCATATCTTCCGGTTTGTGGGCGTCACTGCCGATGGTGACGATCTCGCCCCCCAATTCGCGGTAACGTCTGAGGATATCCATGTGGGGATTCGGCCAGGGAAGACCGTATTTTAAGCCAGCTGTGTTAACTTCGAGGCCCTTGCCGTTCTCAATCAGGCAGCGTAAAATGGCGTCAAGAATGTCCTGGTAGTCAGCATAGCGGAAAGCGTGGCGTGGCGTCGAAATATAGCGTGTGATATAATCAAGATGCCCGGCGCTTTGAAAAAAGGGGAAGGCTTTCAGATTACCCAGGATATTTTCAAAATAATTTTTGGTTCCTTCTTCGGGACTGTGCTGTTTAAAATAGACCCCATCATAAGGATCGATGCCTTCCACAAGGTGGCAGGAGTTGATGATAAAATCATAGCGACCGCCCCTGCGTATATAAAAATCCATGAGAACCGAATCCAGATGTCTCTGCACACCGAGCTCGATGCCATGAAGCACTTCAATCTGGGACGCATATTTTTCTTTTAATTGGAGAAAGGTACTGTAGTAGGCGTCAAAATCCAGCAGGAAATCCAGTCCCTCTTCATTTTCCGGATAATCCGGGTCATAATGCTCGGTAAAGCAGATGGTTTTTAAGCCGAGATCTATGGCTTTTTGAATCATAGCCTCCGGAGTGGCTTCAGAATCCGATGAAAAAAAACTGTGCAAATGTGTGTCGCTGTTCAGCATAAGGATACTCCTTTCCTGTCTAATTGTTATGCATAAAAAAATGAGGTTTGAGTACAATATAATAATAGCATAAAATCGCAATAAATATTTTTCTTTTTTTATGCAAATTTCTACTTGAAATATTACCATAAATTAGGTAAAATAGTTAAAGGTTTGACATAATGAGTCAAAACTATCTATGAAATGGACAGGGGATCCATTTCGTCAATTTTTAACAATTTCTAAAAACTTAGGAGGAATTATCATGGCAGTAAAAGTAGCAATTAACGGTTTTGGTCGTATTGGTCGTCTTGCTTTCAGACAGATGTTCGGAGCAGAAGGTTACGAAGTAGTAGCAATCAATGACTTGACAAGTCCTGATATGTTAGCTCATCTGTTAAAATACGATTCTTCTCAGGGAAGATACGCATTATGCGATAAGGTTTCCGCTGGTGAAGACTCCATCACAGTTGACGGACAGGAGATTAAGATTTACAAATTCCCGGATGCAAATGATTGCCCATGGGGAGAGACTGGTGTTGACGTAGTATTAGAGTGCTCCGGATTCTATACCAGCAAAGCAAAAGCTCAGGCACATATCAATGCTGGCGCTAAGAAAGTTGTTATTTCCGCACCTGCTGGAAACGATCTTCCTACAGTTGTTTATAACACCAACCATGAAGTACTGACCGCTGAAGATACCATCATCTCCACAGCTTCCTGTACGACAAACTGTCTGGCACCTATGGCTAACGCACTGAACAAATACGCTCCGATCCAGAGCGGTATCATGTGCACGATTCATGCATACACAGGCGATCAGATGACACTTGACGGACCACAGAGAAAAGGCGACAAGAGAAGAAGCCGTGCAGCAGCAGTGAACATCGTTCCTAACAGCACAGGCGCTGCAAAAGCAATCGGTCTTGTTATTCCGGAACTGAACGGCAAATTAATCGGTGCTGCTCAGCGTGTTCCTACTCCTACAGGTTCCACCACTATCTTAACAGCAGTTGTTAAAGGTGAAGATGTTAGTGTAGAAGGCATCAACGCAGCTATGAAAGCAGCAGCGAATGAATCTTATGGATACAACGAAGATCCAATCGTTTCTTCCGATATCGTTGGAATGACCTATGGCTCTTTATTCGATGCTACGCAGACGATGGTAGCTAAGATTGCTGACGATTTATATGAAGTACAGGTTGTTTCATGGTATGATAATGAGAACAGCTACACATCTCAGATGGTTCGTACGATCAAATACTTCGCTGAATTAGCATAATCTTATCACCGATATATTATCACTATATTATATAAGATCCAGACATGGGTCCGGTCTATGGGACCGGATCCTGTTTTGTTTCTGGAATTTTTTCTTACTTTTTAAACGGGGATGTGACCGTTCCCCAACGAGAGGAGATTACTATAATGTTAAATAAAAAATCCGTTGACGATATTAACGTAAAGGGCTTAAAAGTTTTAGTACGCTGCGATTTCAACGTACCGTTACAGAATGGCGTGATCACAGACGAAAACCGTCTGGTGGCGTCCCTGCCGACAATCAAGAAACTGATCGCGGATGGCGGCAAGATCATCCTCTGCTCTCATCTTGGAAAGCCGAAGGGAGAACCGAAACCGGAATTATCCCTGGCACCGGTTGCAGTGCGTATGTCTGAGCTGTTGGGACAGGAAGTGAAATTTGCTGCTGATCCTGAGGTTGTAGGACCGAACGCAAGAGCTGCTGTTGAAGCCATGAAAGACGGCGAAGTTGTTTTACTGGAAAATACCCGTTATCGCATTGAAGAGACCAAGAACGGCGAAGCATTCTCCAAAGACCTTGCTTCCCTGTGCGACGTTTTCGTAAACGATGCTTTTGGTACCGCTCACAGAGCACACTGCTCCAACGTAGGCATTACCCAGTATGTTGACACGGCTGTTGTCGGCTACTTAATGCAGAAAGAGATCGATTTCCTTGGCAATGCTGTTGATAACCCGGAAAGACCATTCGTTGCTATTCTTGGCGGCGCGAAGGTTTCCTCTAAGATTTCCGTGATCAACAACCTTCTTGACAAGGTTGACACCCTGATCATCGGCGGCGGCATGTCCTACACATTTGCAAAGGCACAGGGAAATGAAGTCGGCAAATCCCTTCTGGAAGCGGACTACCTTGATTATGCGAACGAGATGGTTGCGAAGGCGAAGGAAAAAGGCGTGAACCTGTTGCTTCCTGTTGATACCGTTGTCGCGAAAGACTTCAGCAATGACGCTCCGAGCCGTGTCGTAGAAGGCAGTATGGACGCTGACGAGATGGGTATGGATATCGGACCAAAGACGAGAGAACTTTACGCAGACGCAGTGAAGTCCGCGAAGACCGTTGTCTGGAACGGACCGATGGGCGTTTTCGAGATGCCGAACTTCACAAAAGGTACCGTTGCTGTAGCAGAAGCATTGGCAGCAATCGACGCTACCACGATCATCGGCGGCGGAGATTCCGCAGCAGCGGTTAACCAGCTTGGATTTGGTGATAAGATGACTCATATCTCCACAGGCGGCGGCGCTTCTCTGGAATTCCTGGAAGGCAAGGAGCTTCCTGGCGTAGCGGCAGCGAACGACAAATAATACGATAGATTATAAGTGGATTTCAGTGAAACGGTCCTGAATGGATGGAATCCAAGGCGAAGCAAAAAGATTCCGAACCGGGGACCGGATTGGATGATCTGGATTCTATTTGAGGATTTTAGACACCTGAAAGCATGAGATATGCACAAGGCTGTCGTGTAGGAAATGTCAGAAATATTTGGCATTTCCTATTCATAAATTAAGAAAAGAGGAAACATTATGCGTAAGAAGATTATCGCTGGTAACTGGAAAATGAACAAAACGCCAAGTGAGGCTGTTGAACTTGTCAATCTGTTAAAACCGCTGTGCGCGAATGATGACGTTGACGTTGTATTCTGCGTACCAGCTATTGATATTATCCCGGCTGTAGAAGCAGCAAAGGGTTCTAACATCGCTATCGGCGCTGAGAATATGTACTACGAAGAGAGTGGCGCATATACAGGCGAGATTTCTCCGGCTATGCTTACTGACGCTGGCGTGAAATATGTTGTTCTCGGGCATTCTGAAAGAAGAGAATATTTCAAAGAGACTAACGCAGATGTGAACAAAAAGGTGAAAAAAGCCATCGAACACGGCATCACCCCGATTATGTGCTGTGGTGAGACTCTCGAACAGAGAGAGCAGGGCGTGACCATGGACTTCATTCGTCAGCAGGTAAAAGAAGGCCTGAACGAAGTGACTGCAGAACAGGCAGCAGCTATCGTGATTGCTTATGAACCGATTTGGGCGATCGGAACCGGCAAGACTGCTACGACAGAGCAGGCTCAGGAAGTTTGCGGCGAGATTCGTAAATGTATCGCTGAGATTTATGATGACGCGACAGCAGCATCCATCCGCATCCAGTACGGTGGCAGCGTAAACGCGAAGACAGCTCCGGATTTATTTGCACAGCCAGATATCGACGGTGGCCTCGTAGGCGGCGCTTCCCTGAAGGCTGATTTTGGTCAGATCGTTAATTATAATAAATAAGCGAGCTGCAAATAAGCGCCTGTAACTGGATAAACAACATGAGAGGGGTTCGGAGATGAACGGATTCATAAAGTTTTTCTTTTGTCAACTCACATCATAATTTGTAGTATTAACTGAATTTATAAAGAATTTTTGGGGGCTGATGTAAAGCATTCATTGGAAAGGGGCATGTATGGGACATACAGAACCCGGTGTGACGATTTACATCGGCTCCTGTTGCATATGGGCATAAAATGCACGAATCAATGCAGGTCATTTTCAGAAAAGAAGATGGACATATGAAAGGTTGTTGTTTTCTGGAATAGACTAAGCCCATTTTGGACAGATTGAAAACAGAGGAGATTACAATATGAGCAAAAAACCAACAGTATTAATGATCTTAGACGGATTCGGATTAAATGAGAGACATGAGGCCAATGCCGTATACCAGGCCAACACACCGAACATCGACCGTCTGATGAAAGAATATCCCTTTGTAAAGGGTAATGCCAGCGGTATGGCGGTCGGCCTGCCGGATGGACAGATGGGCAACTCTGAGGTCGGCCATCTGAACATGGGCGCTGGAAGAATCGTCTATCAGGAACTGACCAGAATCACCAAGTCCATTCAGGATGGCGATTTCTTTGAGAATCCTGCTTTCCTGGAAGCCATCAAAAACTGCAAAGAGAATAATTCCACGTTGCATTTATATGGATTATTATCTGACGGTGGCGTGCACAGCCACAACACGCATCTCTATGCATTGTTGGAGCTGGCGAAAAAAGAAGGTCTTACTGACGTTTGTGTACACTGCTTCCTCGACGGAAGAGATACTCCGCCGACGTCCGCGAAAGGCTATATTGAAGAACTGGTAGCGAAGATGGACGAAATCGGCGTGGGCCGCGTTGCTACCATCGAAGGCCGTTACTATGTCATGGACAGAGATACCCGTTGGGAGCGTGTGGAAAAAGCATACGCAGCTCTCGTATACGGCGAAGGCGTGAAGGAGACAGATCCCGTGGAAGCCATGGTTCACTCCTATGCGAACGACGTGACCGACGAGTTTATGCTCCCGACTGTCATTGAGGAGGACGGCAAACCAGTAGGGACCATCAAGGCGAACGACTCCGTTATCTTCTTCAACTTCCGTCCAGATAGAGCCAGAGAGATTACCCGTGCCCTTCGCGATCCGGATTTCAAAGGATTTGAGAGAAGATATGGCATGTTCCCGCTGACCTATGTCTGCTTTAGTGAATATGATAACACGATTCCGAACAAGATCGTTGCTTTCCATAAAGTAGAAGTGACCAATACCTTTGGCGAGTACCTGGCAGAACACGGACTGAAACAGCTGCGTCTGGCTGAAACCGAAAAATACGCGCACGTTACTTTCTTCTTCAATGGCGGCATTGAAGTGCCAAACGAAGGCGAGGATCGCATCCTCATCAAGTCCCCTTCCGTAGCGACCTACGACCTGCAGCCGGAGATGAGCGCTCCGGAAGTAGGCGAGAAGCTGGTGGAAGCGATACGCTCCGACAAATACGATGTCATCATCATCAACTTCGCGAACCCGGATATGGTAGGTCATACCGGTGTCCAGGAAGCAGCCATCAAGGCTGTGGAAACTGTGGACACCTGCGTAGGGAATGCAGCGGCAGCTGTTGTCGAGGTTGGCGGCCAGATGTTTATCTGCGCGGACCACGGAAACTGCGAGCAGATGATTGATTACGAGACTGGCGAACCGTTCACGGCGCACACTACGAATCCGGTCCCGTTTATCCTCGTAAATTATGATGAGGATTACACCCTGCGCGAGGGAGGCTGCCTGGCAGATATCGCTCCGACACTCATCGAGATGATGGGCATGGAACAGCCGAAAGAGATGACAGGCGTGTCATTGCTGGTGAAAAAATAATTAATAAATTAAAAGTAACGATTAATTCATTTACGTGATCAGAGATGATAAAACGGATTACATGGGGAAGCATCATGTAATCCGTTATTTTTTTATAGTATATAAAAATGTGTCAAAAAAAGTGTCAAATACATTTTTACAAAAATAAAAAATATTGACCACAAAAAAAGACACATCTGTGTTTTTTTTGTGAAAAATGATATTATCTGTTTTAAGAAAGGAGGATTCTGGCATACAGGAATGCGCATGTTGAGTTTCTAAGTAAAAAATGCCAGACAAAAGATAACTCACAGAAGAAAGGAGAAAATGAATGAAAGGTACTTGTAAACGGTTGATGGCGATCTTTCTTGCGTTGGTGCTCTCACTGTCTCTGATTTCAAATGTGCCGGCGGAAGCGGCCACCAAAAGGAATTATGTGAAATCATTGAAAGTGTCCAAAACCAGCATATCAATAAAATCCGGGAAGAGTGCATCACTGAAAGCCACAGTGAAAGTAAAGGGATCGGCCAGCAAAAAGAATAAGATCAAACAATCAGCAGCATCAAAAAAGACTGTCAAGGTCACCGTTGTCTCCACGAAGAAAGGCGTGACGAAGTTAAAGATTACGGGAAGAACCGTCACGAAAAAGACGAAAGTTACATTTACCATAAAGACAAAGGGAAAGAATAAGAAGAGCAAGACGATCAAGAAAAAGATTACGGTAACCGTGAGTCCTGCTACCTCAACCGCTACCACAGTGACATCATATACTGTGACATTTCAGTCCAACGGCGGTACGACAGTATCTTCGCAGAAGGTAGTCAAGGGTGGTACGGTAACGGAACCGACGGCTCCGACCAGGTCAGGATATATCTTCCTCGGATGGTATACGGACGCGGCCTGCACGAACGCATATGATTTTTCCACGAAAGTGACGGGAAATCTTACTTTATATGCAAAGTGGGTATCGGAAAATGATAATCTGTATGATGATATTATTGACCTGGGGGATCTGGAGAATCTGGAATCGCAGGGTCTGATCGAGGTTGCATACGCGGAGGATGGTTCTGTATCCGCCATCGAGGGATCATTTACGGATGATACGGTAAATTCCGCGCAGGATGCGGCTGACCTGCTGAATAAATCTTCTTCCTTATTTGGAGATGATATGGAGGCATCCGCCGATGACATTACAGTTCAGACGATAGAGAGCGATGATTCCTCGGAATGCTTCTATAAATACTCTCCTGAGATTGATGATGTTTCCGTTCTCGGCAGCCAGATTGTGATCGCAACAGACGAAAACGGAGAGGTGAGCGGACTGACCAGCACATATGATGAAGCGATTGAATCTGTGGATACGAGTGCGGATATCACGGAGGATGTTGCCCAGGAGAATGCGGTCAACGCTCTTTTAGAAGAGGATGATATCAGTACGTTCCTGAATCAATTCGTCAGCGATGATGTGACAGAGGACGAGGTAGAGTCTGCGTTCCTTGGTGAATTACATTTCTCTGTTAGTAAATTGATTTATGCGGCTTCCGACAGTCTCACTCCTTTCCTGGCCTACGCCGTTCACATTACGACGGATGAAGCAGAAGAAGAAGATGTAGACCTTACGGAAACCGGTACTGTCGAGGAAACCGTCACTCTGGAAAATCTGGTGTCTGAGGACACCGGAGAGGATGACACCTCTGAAACTCTGCCGACGATTGATGAAACTTATTATTATTATGCCAAAGATTCTAAATACGAAAAGCATAGAGATATCTAGATCGTCATTTATAACCTGTAAGAATGAGCTTCTGCTACGGTTAATTCTAAG
>JAJQDO010000162.1:0-12153 GCA_021202175.1 Clostridiales bacterium
GACATTTAGTGACAATCTCAACATGATGTCTCCACGGCACATAACTGAAAAATGCAGGAAAATCTATTTCTGCACCAACTTGGTGCAGTTTTTCCGTTCGATTAATCTCTTGAATTTCTGCACCAACCTGGTGCAGTTTTACACTACTGAAATTAATTTGATTTTCAAAATTGCTGAATAGGCTGTATACATTTTCTTCATTTGCATAGAATGCATACCATTTTTTCATATTCCAGAGATTTCTTGCTGAAAAGCCTTTAATTTTGGGAAATTCGTTCTGCAGATCCAGGTTCCCAGCAAGGTGCCTTCACACTCCGAATCATCCTTTCATATTTGCTTTGCGTTGGTGTCCCTTTCACAATTTCCCTGGGTGGAAATGATTTGTCGGATTGTTCCGCTTCTGCCGCATCAACATCATATACTTCATTTTCATAATACCGCCCGCTTATTCCCAGAAGCGCATCCTCGTAAAGTTCGCAGACATGAAGTGCGTCCGCATACATATTTTCACTGTTGCAAATACCATATGACTCTGCAGTTGCAAATCCTAGTCGGTTATAATAATCAGGATCGCCGCAGAGCAAAATCGCACGATACCCCAGCTGTTTCGCGATTTCTTTTGACCTTGAAATCATTTTCCCGCCAATTCCCTGTCTCTGAGAATCCGGCAGGACACCAATCGGGCCAAGAGACACAACATCATATACTGTTCCATCGTCTCCCTTTATATACGATTTGAGCGACATTACGCTTCCGACTAGTTTGGTGCCATCAACAGCGACAAGGTCGAGCTCTGGGATAAACGCGGGACAGTCTCGCATGATATGGATGAGATAATGGTCATTGCATCCTGGTGTATAGTGATTCCAGAAAGCTTCACGAATTACATTTTCCGTTTCCCGATGTTCATTCGGTTTTTCATTTCTTATAATAATCATGATTCTCCACTCGTATTCCGATTTATTATTTTTTATATTTCTTTACTCCTACAAAAACAATCCGCGCATTTGCAGACGCTATAACCATCATAAATATCTACCCTACAACAAATTTGTAGGAACCATCTTAGTCTTTCTCATCCATCCCTGTTAAATCGTACTCACGGTTTAGGTAAATAGCAACGATAACTTTTTTGCTGCCCTTAAAAGCGTTCTTTGATATGGACATCACTTTAAAGATAGTCTCGTTCTTCTGGATAGAATTCGGAATCCGAATTGTTTTTGCCCAAGACTTGTCCAGGTAAATTCGACGGTTCCTCCTTAAACGCAGCATACCACTGCGACGATGCATAAAAATACGTACATACTGTCAAGGTCATGGTATATTTCCTGTCTGCATAGGAAATCCCCGTCAGGTATGGCGGGGAAGAATACTATCATTTCAGATATTTCTTTCTATTTTTAGCTGTATTTGCATAAAGTTTCAGCTTCGTCTTATTCTTTTTTAATGTTTTCTTCGCGGTCGATGCTTTTATGGATTTGAGTTTTGCCTTCTTCAGGCGATAATAAGAGTAGTCGCTGTAGGCAGGGTCATCACTGGGGAAATACGTCCGGACAATTCCTTTTTTCTTGCTGTAGACAAAATACTGAGCGATCCCGGACACAGAAACATATTTCACTTTGCCATTTTTATAGGTATAGAGAATGCTGTCGCCGGCTGCGCCCCATGTGTATGAACCATAACAGATGACCAGCTCCGGCACAGAATTATTATCGATATAGGCAATCGCAAAGGAACACTCTGATGCGCTGACATATTCACCAACGTTTGGTGCGTAAATCATTGACTGGGATAAGACTTTTTTGTAAGCCTTCAGAGCTTTTGATTTCTTCGAGGCCGCCTGCGTATTGATTGAAAAACCGAAGAGCAGAATAAAGGCCAGTACCAGGAATGGCGTAATTCGTAAAAACTTATGACTTCTTTTCATTTTCTTTCCTCCTGTATGTAATCGTTTTAAGGCAGAAGGGGAAAAGTCCCCTGCCGTGCCTGATTCTAATTATAACACAAGAGGAAGAAAATATATGGGGTTATGAAAAATTTATTATGCTATTTTGGTAAACTCACGCAAAAAAGCACACTCTACATCATTGCATTACATCGTTTTGCTTCAGAAGATCGGATATCCAGATAGAACACATGCCCCAGCGGATGCTCCTTTTTCCCTTCTGTAATTTCAAACTAATTCTGGTTACATATTTTTGATTGTATAATTTCTGTCCGCATCACACTTGATTTCCACGCCCACCAGTGCGTTTTCCAGAACCATCAGTTCGAAACTAAAAACAGTGATATTTTCCAGATATTTCACCTGATTCGAGGAAAACCCAGGAGTTAAAGAAGCATATGATACAAAAATTTGAAGAAAGGAGAAATTCTATGAAAAAAAGAAAATCAAGCAGAGAAATGTTGGCCTATTTACTATTTCTTACATTTTTCCTGATGATCATGTTGCTTGTGCCAGGTAAAAATGTCTAGGCAGCATCCACCAGAACAAAAGCCTTAAAAGCATATAAGAAGTTATTGTCAGAAAAAACTGTTTATTGGGAACGAACAGGGCAGACGTATTCACTGTCTGACTGCAAATTCTCAATCATCTATCTTGACAACAATAAAACTCCAGAATTAGTTATTGCGCCAAACAGCGCCAGCTATGCAGATGGATATGCTCAGCTTTACACCTATAAAAAAGGAAAAGTTTTATTCCTTTGCACACTTCGTGGATATTCAGACAAATATTATAAAAAGAAAGGCGTATTGATTGACTCTTCTTTAGATTATTGTATCCTGGGTCAGAAATATTATAAACTGTCAAAGGGAAAATTATCATTAAAACTGCAGAAAACGCAGATAGATTACCCGAGCGGAGAGATAAGCTATTATTATGGTTCAAATTTAAACAACACTACAAAAGCAGTTTTTAATAAAAAACGTAAATCACTTATCGGATCAAACAAAAAGAAATCCACTATCAAATACTATAACAATACTGCTGCTAATCGAAAAAAATACCTAAAATGAACAGGACCAGCTTTGACAATCATGCCAGGTTTGCCGTGTTGTTATTTTGAAAATATGATACTGCATTAATTGCTTGATATCTAGATACGGTCAATTAAACACTTACACTTTTTTGAACGCAAAAGAAAACGCCGGGCAAGAATCCTGCCCGGTATTTATCTTTTTCTTATTTAATTGTCGCTTTCACACCGCAGTTAGCCTTTGTGAAATACTTTTTGTATTTCTTTTTCAGCTTCGATGTGGTCTTGACCGTCTTAATGTATGAGCCTTTCAGGGCATTCTTGATGCCCTTTTTCGTAAGCTTCGTACTCTTCAATGTGATTTTTGTCAGCTTCTTATCACCCTTAAATGCCTGCGCTCCTATCTTTTTCAGCTTTGTTGTTTTAAATGTTACCTTTTTTAAAGCGGTACAGCCCGCAAATGCTTTTTTGCCGATCGTGGTTACATTTTTGCCGATGACTGTTTTTGTTAGCTTCGTGCATCCATAAAATGCTTTACTTCCAATCGATGTCACATTGCTTCCAACGGTCACGCTCGTTATTTTTTTATTATTCTTAAAAGCACCGGATGCAACGGAAGTAACTTTATAAGACTGCCCGTTGATAGTGATTGCAGCCGGGACGGTAACCGTTGTTTTTGTTGTGCTGCATTCTGTGTACGCCGCTGTAGTTGACGATAGGATGGTATATGTTGCCTTGGATGTCCCGGATCCGGCGCTTACAGTGCTGCTTGTGACAGTTGTCGGAAGGCCAGTCGCATTATAATGGAAAGTGCAGCTAAGCAGATAATCGTTGGATGTTCCTATACTGATTTCTTCCCATTTCGCGCTTGTACCGGCATAATAGACATCTGACAGACTGGTACAGGAAAGAAAGGCACCATCTTGTATTTCCGTTGTACTTGTCGGTATAAAAATGTATTTCAGACTGGTGCAGGATTCAAAAGCCTTAATGGCAATCACTGTGGTCCTTACAGGAATAGAAATGCTCTTTAATTTGCTGCAGTGTGCAAATGTACACGTGCCAACACTGATAAGACTACTTGGCAGTGATATGTCTTTTAAACCGGTACAGTATTCAAACGCAAAACTTCCAATCGTGGTAATGTTGCTTGGCAGATTAATACTAGTCAGTTTACTACAATCACGAAAAGCGGAGTCACCAATACTTGTTATGGTACTCGGCAGCGTGACACTGGTCAGATTGTAATAGTAAGTACCAAAGGCATACTTCCCGATGCTTTTTACATTATTTTCGACAACTACTTTTTTAATCGAACCATGGTAGTCATACCATGGTACATATTTAGGTCCCGACCAACTTGTCATTTTCCCTGTTCCGGAGATCGTCAATGTCCCGGCACTGCTCAGCGTCCATGTCAGAGAATCCCCACAGGTTCCACTGGCAACCTCACTTGCATCTGCTTTTACCGTTCCGTTTACGGATAGCAGGAGCATTATGACCGCTGCCAGGATAAATGTTGTAAACAGTGATTTGAATTTACTTTCTTTGATCATTTTCTCCCTCCTTTTAGAATACGTCCTATTTGTTGCTTCCTTAACGATATCTGGTGATACCGGTATAGCTGCTGTCAAATAATTTTTTCACTACCAGCTGGACCTTATATCCCTCAAATGCCTTCTGGATCTTTGTCCCTGAAAAATCTGATTTAGATAATTTCGGATAAGAACTAAGTTTCCAGACTAATCTATGAGGGTTCGATCCAGTCAGCCAGAAATTTTTAAAGGTACTGCTACTGATCAAAAACCATTTGAAATTCGTTGTCGTATTACATGTCGGATCAATGATGTACCATTTTCCTTTCACTTTCACCTGCACCCACATATGGTAACTGTTGTTATCTACAATGCATTTACATGATATCCCCAGGCCGTCACATATAGCCTTAAATGCTCTGGAATATCCTTCACACACAATATGGTGTTTTCCTTTGGAATCTTTCTGAACCAGGGCTCCCCAGGCGTTGTGTGCATTGCTGCCGGAAGCATCATAAACACAGGTCTCACTCAGATACAACTGGATTACCATGAGTTTTTCCAGAGTAGACATATCAGAAGTTATGTATTTTTTACAAAACTTTTTTACCGCTTTTTTCACTGCTGCCTTCTTTGAGGCGGAAAGATTATATCCGTATATACTTGTATTCGATGACGATTTCGGATTGACTGTCACAGATTTATAATACGCTTTTGTACCGGTCTTATTATAGGACGCATAGGACTTCGTCGAATTCTGCTTCACATATGCCTTAACTGTATAATAATAGGTCTTTTTCGCCGATACAGATTTGTCATAGCAATAAAGGTTTTTCTCGCCAATCACTGTGGCGATCTTCTTCCATTTTTTGCTCCCTTTCGTCCGGCGGTAAATCTCGTAACTCGTCGCTCCTGTTGATCGTTTATAGTTTATCCTGATTTTTTTCGTTGCCACAAGACTGGTACTCGTCACTTTCGAAGCGGGCAATGTTGTCTTTGCAGACACCCCTGCCGTGTTATAACTTCCCTGCGTTCCTTTGACAATAGCGTAAACAGTACAGGACTTGGATCTGCTTCCCAATACATAACTGAGTTCTGTTGTACTGGAGTTTGCGACAATCTCTCCATCGGATGTGACAAGGATGTACCTCAATACCGACACATTCGAGGGTGCATAAAAATAATAGGTTTTCGTATCCGTACTGGTATAGTAGACCTGACTGTAACAAAAACATTCTACCAGTTGACTGGAAGGAACATTGGCCACTGTGTAAGTATATTTCACCCCGGAAATTACTGTCGTATCATTATAAGAATAAGATTTCGAGCTGGATGCCATCACATATCCAATCGCTTTGTAACTGCTCCCGGAATTCTTTCTATATATAATGTACACTCCATCGGGATTACTTACTTTCCAGGACACTTTGATTTTAGATGCATTGACAGTCGTAGCTCCTGTCATCACCGGAACTTCCGTAGAAGTAGTTGTGGCTGCCTCCGCTGTCTCAGTCATGATGGAAGTGCTGAACCCGGCGATCAGGATAAATGCCATCAGAATAAACATAAAGAAATAATTTCTGTAAGATTTTTTCATTCTATCTCCTCTGTTATGAAGTGACATCCATCATTTCTCTGCCATTTCATATTATCTAAATAAACTTGTCGTATTTCAATCTGTTATTTCAGATATTTTTTCCTGTTTTTTGCTGTGTTTTTATGATATTTTACAGTTTTTAATTTTTTACTGCCCACATACTTCTTCAATAATTTCTGGTATTTCTTATTCGTTATCTGCTGCCGCAGCGAACCGGAATACTTATAATATGTGTTCTTATTCGTTGTCCCAAAATTATAGTTGACATACAGATAATCTGCAAGTTTCCCGCTTTTCATCCGCTCATACCTCTCGTAGAATGAGCCCTGATGCTTTACGATACCTGTTTTCTTATAATACCCGAGTACGGAATCTGTGCTCCCATTTCCGATTACTTTCATCGCGCCGTTCTTATACGTATAAATCGTTTCGACAGTGTCTTTACAAAATACCAGTTCTGGAACGGAATCGTTGTTAAGATAGATTATGGAAAAGGTTATGTCATCATATGAAGTTGAAGATCCTTGTTTGCTTAGAAACGTTTTGTATGCCTTCAGCGCCTTTTTCTTTGCCGATGCGGCCTGTGTCTGTACCGGCAGCAGTAGAACAATAGCACACACCATAGTCAACAGAGCAACCTTCCAAAGTAATTTTTTCTCTCTTTTTTTCATTATTTGATTTCCTCCTGTTTTTATTGTACTATATATAAAATTATAAAGCAGGCAACCACCAAACGCAACATTTTCCTGCCATAAATTCTGGAAAGCACGCACCTTTATTGCCTCATGGGTACAATAAGATAGCTTACAGAAAAAATGGGAAAGCACGCCTATCACGCCTATCCTGCACCTTACGTAAAAAACCGCCTGCCAGAGCAGGCAGACGGCAATCAAGGCTATTCTATATTTTTTACTCTTATAATCGGACATGACCAGCAAATCACTTCCTGAAATCAAACTTTCCATTTCCCCTTAAACAGGCTGCTGCTTCCAGAATATTGCCACTTTCCGTTGTATAAATAGAAATAATCAAATCCTTTCTTTCCTTTATTTACGGTTTTATAGCAGTTTTTCCCAAACGGACCCTTGTAGACGATCTTGTATTCTCCTTTGTAATAGCCCTTTTTAATCTTCGTAACCTTGATAATCTTGCAGTTATAAACCAGTTTGTTCGTGCTGCGGTCGTAATATTTCACCCTGGTCTTTGTAAACTTGATATTATATCCACTGGAGGAGGATTGGGTATACCATTTCCCTTTCACATTTTTATACACCTTATTAGGCAGTTTTGTCGCCGCATCTGCCTTCACCGGCACACACAGCCATGATATACACATCAAAAAAGCCAATAACACCATTATCATCTTGCATTTTTTCTTCATTTTCATTTTCCTCATTCTTTCCTTCTTTTAACCATTGTCTTCCTTTGTCACTACAATAAAATCATAGGCAAGCCTCCAATCTGAACCTTAAATAAAAATCTGTTGCTTCTGTTAAAGATTATAATACTCTTTTACAATATTATCAATCAAGAGTGTAATATGTTTATACACTTTTTCATGGATGATATTCTCCCTCGACAAACTGGAATTTGCATATATGCTCTAAAGGGCATGCTGCCATGTATTTGATATTCCATCTCAAAAATCGACCATGTATATCCCAATGCTTATTTGTGTAAAGCTGCCTTTTTTATTCTTTTTTGTGACCTTAGCCTTTAAAAGTTTTCCTGCATCCATTAATCGTGCAAAGATGACATTATCCTTTTCTGGTACATAGCCGAGCTTTCTGCCATCGTTCATCAGCACAAGCACAGCATTACTGTCAAATTTATTATCTTCTCTGCGAAGGGTTAACTCATCACTAACACTAACAACTTCTAATACGCTCTGATCATCAAGATGTGTTGTCCCCGCAATAAATGAATCGAATAGGTGTATTTCGTTCACAAGCAGTTTGATAATATTACCCAAATCGTGATTTTCTACTAATGACACAACACTTTCTTTTTTGATTTCTAATTCATTCGCCATATAAAACTCACTCCACTCATCAGCAACCCGTTTAAAACTTTATCCAGTTTCAGCTCGTATTCTATATATTCCTTCAACTCTGCCTGCAGGGATTCTTTCTTTTTTCTAACCGCATCATCATCGGCCAGCAGATATTTATACTGGTAAGGGTCTGTTTCTTTAATTTTGTATATTTCCTCTCTTACAGCTTTGATTTTTTCTGAAAGATTCGGTATTTCAATCTCCATTTTCATTAGATTATTTGTTTCAAGCGCACGCTTTACCAGAATCTCTGCATCTTCCAAATCATTCAGGGAATTTGCCTGATACGAAACAACGATCATATGCCACAGCCGTTTCAATTCTGGTATCTCATCCGTCTTTGGATTTATATCAGGATGCAATAATTTTGCCAGCTTATGATATAAATGTTTGATTTTTGCCAATTCTTCTTTTGATACCATATCACTGTTATGGGCCGCTTCATTATCTTTAATCATCTTCTGAAGCCGTTCATTATAATCTTTCATTTCAGATTCAATCCAGGCATTCATTGCATCCTGATCAATGGCATTACCCTTATTTATAGCAGTCTGACAAAAGCCGATTGTCTTCTTTTTTCGTATACATGAAACTTTTATTTTAAATACATCGGTAATCAGATCTCCAAATATCCTGATATATTCCATCTGAAATAAATAAGCTTCTTTTCTTAGATTATCTCGCCGAAATAACAGCTCTTCATATTCTCCGTAATCTTTATTTTTAGCTTTGATAATTTCGTTCATTACTTCACCACCGTGAATACGCTAAGTACAGGATATAACGCCGTAAGTTTATCTCCATTAATAGCTGCATTTTGAAAAAAGTCATCGGGATCCCGATACCAACTGTCACCAAAACGAATGACAACTTTTCCATCCTCTTCAATGGCTTCTACCTCATAGGATTCTTCAAATAAATCATGGAAAACGGCAATCTTAATCGGTTTCTTCAACAAATAATATAAGTCAAATAGATTAATGTTTTCTTCATCGATATCTGTGAGTTTATATAAATCCTCAATAAGCCATTTCATGATATTCAGATTACCAAAGAAATCATTATCAGAAATCCTGTCCGCAAGAAAATACTTTGCATCTTCATATAAATCGATGGCCTCCTCTATTTTGCCCTGCTCTACCCGGATCTTAGCAAGTCTTGTATAAATCTCCGGAAGTGGTGCATATGCATTCTTGGCATTTTTTATCTTAGGATAAAGTTCCTCTATAATGTTCTTATATTTCTCATAGTCTTTTTTTACATAATATCCGTTCTTATACATATCGGCAATTTTATAGGTTGCCACAAGATTTCCGCTTTCCATAGCCCTTGAAAAGTATTCAAACGCCTTCTTATAATCTCGTTCTCCTGTTCTGCCATAGTACCAAACATATCCAAGACACTCATCTGCATTATCATCACCATAAAACGATGCCATTTTATAGTATTTTAATGCCAGGTCAAAAAGCCGCTGCTCATAGTAATACCCGCCTAGCTCTATCATCGCTCTTGTGTCATGAGTTTCAGAAATCAAGAATTCCAGAGCTTCTGTATACATAAACAATTGCTCTTCTGTAGGCGTATAATAATATCTAGTGCTTTCTATAATTTCTATTGCTTCTTTTACAGTCATACCATATTACCTCCAGATTTATTTTATATAAATCTATGGAATACTCGATAACTTCCGATTTTGGGTCAGCTTCATTCTGCTCTCATAACGTATATTCGTCATCTTTTTTGTTACCTTTTCCGTGCTTTCACACGAATACGGACATAATCAATGATCGTTTCATTTTCCTCATCATCTTTATCAACATAAAGAAGTTCTTGCAGCTCTTATTACTTATTATGAAGTACAGACAAAAAATTTGAATTGAATTTTCGGCTTAATACAGACTATCTTACTATTCCACAAATTCTTGCAAAAGACTTCACATTACAATTTATACAACTGCCTCAACCAGCAGTTTATCACCGAGAACAATTTCCTTTATCCCCGGTTTCTTATTTTTATTAAAATTAAAACTCAACATATATCCTTTATTCATATGGAAATAATCAAGATAATCAGAAAGCTGATTTTCTCCGCGCTCGTTATATGCATTGCCCCGCCAAATCTTAAGTTCAAGAATATGTTGCTCTCCCTGATAGAAAATCACCAGATCCATACGCTCACTGTTTCTGGTCTGTGGTTCTATACTGTAATTTCCTACTCCATTAATGATTGGTTTGAGAAAAAGCAGAAAATATTTTCTTCCAACATTCTCCAGAAATGATTCATCCTCCCGACTATACAATTCTTCAAAAGTCTCGACAAATTTCTCTAATATGCGGCGCATATCCAGATGGCCACCAACAAAAAACTGATTTTTCTCTCGTTCTCCGGCATCGTACATCTTGCTTGTCACGAATTCCTCCGCAATGAAATTATTATAAAGTACTGTCTCAAAAATCCGATTGGAAATCACAGCCCGATCATTCTCATTGCGAATAAAACCGAACATTACTGCTTCCTTCATAGAGGGACTTGTCGCGACAAAAAGAATCGCGCGACCATTAAACAGAAGCTCATAAATCATGGCCTTCAACTCCGGATAAAGTTCCAATTTTCTCATAAGAGATTCATATAATGGATTATCCTCTTTAACAACCCTCTTTTCTGCTTCAAAGAATCCTTCCCTCGTCCATGCACTGCATCTGGTAGGAAATGCACCACTTCCAGTAATCTTTTCATCCAGAAGCTTACAAATACGGGAAACCAGTACCGGATAGCCCGATGTGTAATCATATATCAATTTTGAAATCGCATTGATATCCATCCCTGTATGGTAATCTTCTTCATATTCTTTAAGCATATTTGCGATATCCGCCGCTGAAAAACTCATCTCTACGTCAAAATCCGCCGCTATGTTCCACGGACTATTATCTTTATGCTCCTCATCCGGGCGGATTTTCCGCTTAATACTGCGAACATCATAGACTCCGGCAAGAATTACCGATTGAAATGTCGGTATCACATTCCTGCGAAGATAAGACGAGCGAAACTGTGACAGAAAATCAAGAAATATCTGATTATTCGCTGCGTTATCCACCTCATCAATCATTAAAACGATGGGACGATCTGATGCGCGACACCAGGAATTCAGAACCTTAAATAACGACTGAATGGGGTTATGCGGTTATTTCTCCTCTACAAATATCTGTAATGCTTCCCGGATTCCCTCTGGAAAATCCTGAACAACATATAACAATTCTTCTACAAAAGCGGCCGTAAAAGTCTTTTCATTTTCATAAGAAGAGGATGCAATCGATTGAAAATCAAGACTCACCACCTCATAGCTATTTCTCAAATATTTCGCGAGGGCATATAATGTAGTTGTCTTTCCATACTGTCTTGCCCGGTTAATCGTAAAGTATTCGCCCAAATCAACCATCTCTCGAATCGACTCTAATCTGGAATCCAGATTCACCATATAATGCCGCATCGGATCGCAAGTTCCGTTTACATTAAATCTTTTTGCCATTCGCCACTCTCTCCTTTCATATCTTTGTTCATCGGTTATGTATGGACAGTAACGAATATCTTTACAAATGAGTATATCATATTAAATCATTCATGTCACTTTGTGAAAAAAGAAACATCAAAAATAATATTGCCCTGGTTACAATTCACATGGTAGGAGATAACCCATGTGAGCGTAGGGCAACCCATGAACAGATGGAAACAATAAAATCACAGAATCAGTCCGTATAGAAGAATGAAACATACGGACCAAAACAACATAATCACAAAATCAGTCCGTACAGAAGGGTGAAACGTACGGACCAAAACAACATAATCACAGAACCAGTCCGTACAGAAAGGTGAAACGTACGGACCAAAACAACATAATCACAAAATCAGTCCGTACAGAAGGATGAAACGTACGGATCAAAACAACATAATCACAAAATCAGTCCGTACAGAAGGGTGAAACGTACGGACCA
>JAJQDO010000220.1:0-4226 GCA_021202175.1 Clostridiales bacterium
GTAGAGGGCATCGTTTTCTGGAAGGATGGAGAACCGAAATGCAAAATCAAGCGTAAAGATTTTGGATTTCTGTGGAATAAAAATGTGAAGAGATAAGCGGTTAAGAGGGTGAAGTTTATGGCGGAATGAACTTTTCTGAGAGAGAGCTGAAAATAATCGAGTTTTGCTCTTTGCCACATAGTAGAACCGAAATCGCAGAGTATCTTAAGCTTAAATCTGTCAAGAGTATAAAGACTCAGATAGACAATTTACTGGATTTTGAGATTTTGGAAATGACAATATCGGACAAACCGAGGAGCAGCAAGCAACGTTACGTTGTTCGAAACGGATAATAGAATAAAATGACAAATTTCGAGCGTGCAGGAGACTGTGCGCTCTTTTTTGCGCGTTTTCGCAAATTTCATAATCGTAAGCGCTTAATAGTAGGGCGTGGATAAAAAATCTTGCATTCAGATGCTAGATGATTTGAATGCAAGTGTTTTACCTTGTTTATTTTGAGCAATGTTCTTTGACATCTTCATTCCAGGGTGCAGAGTGATAGTTTGGATTAATATAGAAAGGCACCATGGCAAGTGCCTTTTTTCATTCTACATAAATATAGATTTCATTGCGAACTGCTTGGATTTGAGATATAATCAGTTTAAGAGAAATTCGGAGAAAATCCATAGATATGCTTTGATATGAACCAATCTGGAAATCTGCATCGGAAACGAGGTGAATCCATGGTCGTCTATACTATCGAATATGCCCCGCCGCTGATCGTCATTGTGCTCGCTATTATCTTCTGGCGCATCTACCGCCGTGAGAATCGGATCAGGAACTAAAGGGAAGAGAAGCGGAAGAAAGAACAGAAAGAACGGCTGGAATACTCCAACCGCATCCATAATGAACAGAAAGAACGGGAAAGACAGATAGAAGAAAAGGTAGAAGAATGCGCAAAAAGCCTCGAAACGGTGATCGTCCAGCTCACCGATGAGGAAATGAAAAAGAAGAAATTCTGTAGAAGAAGAGCGGCAATATCATCATTTCCAACAATGCGATATATATCCTTTACCAGATCCTTGAATTGAGCGATAAAGAGACAGAAAAACAGGAAATCTTAGATTTGCTCGGCGAGAGAGATAAAGATGATGACAAACGATATGACGTATTTTCAATGGATCCCGATGATCAGGAGAGGATGGCATTCTGCAAGGAGTGGCTGGGTGTCGGCGAAGAGGGAGTTTATGCAATCGGCATAGAATATTACCGGCAGTATTTGTCGCAATGGTAATACAGATTATTATGGAAAGGCATGAATTTTGAGTCCGTGTATTTGTGAGGGTTTTTCCATCGGCGTAAATCGGATAAAATCGATTCGGTTGAGAATATACTGATATAGGATATAATGATTTATATTGATTTGGAAGGAGATAGAAAGAATGAGAAGAAACTTAAAACAAAAAATCCTGTGCTTCATGCTCTGTTTTGTTCTAGCGTTCGGATGCATCGAAAGTGCCTGCTTTGTACAGCCGGTAGAGGCAGCCAGCGTGAAAACGCAGAAAAAGAAGGCACTCAAAGCCTACAAGAAATTCCTCAAGCAGTCTACCATTAGCTGGGGGTATGAGACTAATCCGAATAATGAGTTCGGTTTCTACGTAAAAGACATGAATGGTGATAAGATTCCAGAACTTTTTGTGACTTGTTATACGACCAGTGCTGCCAGCGGATATGAACGGATGTATACTTATAAAAACGGAAAAGTTGTGGAACTGCTCGAAGCAAACCATGCTGGATTCTATATTTATCCGTCAAAGCAGATTGTGGTAGTTGATGGTGCAGGAACTGGCGGAGCCTTTACTTATGTTTGTAAGCTTGGAAAGAAAAAGATGACTTTGATGGCTGAAGCATATGGAAAATGGGTCAATAAGAATGATGATATTGATCTGGACTATACATATCGGATCAAAACAGCGAAAACATTAAGTTCTACTGACGATCTTTACACTTCTACAGGCGGCACGGTAGTTTCAAAGGCGAAATTTACAAAATATGTTAAGAAGTTAACAGGAACAAAGAATTTTACATCATCCAAAAAAACTGTGCCATACAAGAAGAATACGGCGAAGAACCGCAAAAAATATCTGAGCTGACCAGAAAAAGAACTGGATTGTCCAGACAAATAATCCTAAAAAAATTCTTACAAAATAAACAAAAGTCTGTTATAATAAATACGTTAGAAAAGGCCCTTCATATGCGGCGGTTACCGGATATGAGGGGCTATATTTTGCTATCGGCATGATTCTGGTGCCGTCATAAATGTGAGTTTGCAGGTGATTTTATATTTTTCATGTCTATCAATTCGATGAACGGCCTGCTGCTTTATCTGTCAGGCAGATAACGTTATTTTGTGAAAGGAGAGCGTTTAAAATGGAAATGGAGAAGATAAAAGGAACGAAGATCAGTCATCGGAAATATGGCAGTGGCTGTGTGGAAAGTTTATCCGGGAATTATATGATGGTTGTATTTTCGGATGGAATATTGAGAAAGTTTCGCTATCCCGATGCTTTTGAAAAGTTTTTAAAGATAGAAGATGACAATCTGACAGATGACGTTGAGATAGATTTGAACAGACGGAGGTTGGAAGAGGATTATATAGACTACAATAACGCTCAGAAAGTATTTACGGATTCTTTGGAATTTACGAGAAGAAAAAAGGAAGAACAGGAGAAAAAAAGGCTTCAGCAGATTGAAAAGCAGCGCCGGATGCAGCGGATGCGGGAGCAGGTCGTCCAGCAGGGCAGTCATAAAAAAACATGGAACAGCACGAGAGAAAGGTAGGGATGCCTCTCTTTTATCATTTTGTATGAAATAATATCAGTGACGGGCCTATATTGCAAAAATAGCGGAGAAGGGATAGATAAGCGGCTGCAGAAATGCTATAATATCTGCAGCCGCTTTTGATGTTTACATTGATAAGACGGCTGGTGGCGCTGTTTTGCGGGGATTACGGTTGTGATATCTCCCGCTTATATCCATTATGCGGGATCAGGCAAGGTCATTAAATGAGGTGGGGTTCGCGCAGGGTATATAGTATGGTGAAAACAGATTGTAAAAGAGTAGAGAAGGAAAGGGTGAAAGAGTGAGATGAATCAGGACAAACAGAAGCTTTTTGAACAGAGGCTCGCACAGATTCCTTTTGCTAAGGAGTTTGATTATCGGCTGGAAGAGATGCATCGGGGGAGATTATGTTGCAAAGTGTATGCGGGAGGCCATTTGAGAAATCTCTATGGAAATATTCATGGTGGCGCTCTGTATACCATAGCGGACACCATAGCCGGCATCGTTGTGGATACTTGTGGATATCTGGGAACGACGGTGCAGGGGGAGATTCAGTATCTTAAGGCAGCGAAAGATACGTCGTATGTCATCTGTGAAGCAGAGACGGTAAAGGAAGGGAAAAACATATTCGTGATCAGTGCTCGTATATATGATGAGAGAGGATTGCTGCTGGATACGGCGACATTTACTTATTTTGTGGTCCGTGAACAGAAAGAAACGGAAGTGCTGGATTAGTTGTTCTGTTTTGCTCTGATTTTATTAGGGTTTTGCTCCGGTTTTATTTAGGTTTTACTCAGAAATCACCGGTTATGATTATAGTAAACGTTTTCATGTTGTTTACTATAGTTATGACCGGTGATTTGTCAGAAATGAATGATTTGATTCCGATGGAAAACATGAGAATAATTAGTAACAACATGATAAATTTGCTTGACAAATTTACCGTGATAGTTTACTATAAACATAACAAAGTTTACTAAATTTTCATGAAAAGGGGAGGCTACCATGGCGAAGAGTACAAGGGTGTTGAAACAGGAATTTAAGAGCGGGCTCCATCGAGATTTGCTATATGATATCTATCTGGACAACAGCGTGCTGGAGTATCAGACGAAACGTTATGTGAAGGCATTGGAGAACTTTGAGAAATTGTACGGTGAGAAGGAAGTAGAGATTTACAGCGCGCCGGGTCGCAGTGAGGTGGGCGGTAATCACACAGACCATCAGCATGGCAAGGTTCTGGCCGCTTCGATTAATCTGGATATTATTGCTGTGGTGGCGAGGTCGGAAGATGACGTGATTTCGATCAAGTCCGATGGCTATCCGAAGAATGTGGTTTGTCTGGACTCTCTCGATCCGGTAAAGAAGGAGGAAGGTACGACGACGGCATTGATTCGTGGTGTGGCAGC
>JAJQDO010000220.1:4236-12064 GCA_021202175.1 Clostridiales bacterium
GTGTGGCGCAGCGAGGGTACCGGAACGGTGGATTCAAAGGTTATCCGACCAGTGATGTCTTAAGTGGCTCCGGCATGTCTTCTTCCGCGGCTTATGAGGTGATGATTGGAACGGTTCTTTCCGGACTTTATAATGATATGAAGCTGGATCCGGTCGATATTGCCAGGATCGGACAGTATGCGGAGAATGTATACTTTGGCAAGCCTTGTGGATTGATGGATCAGACGGCCTGCTCCGTGGGCGGATTGATTCATATTGATTTCGCTGACCCGGATCATATGCTGGTGAAGAAGATTGATGTGGATTTTGAAGCTTATGATCATTGCCTCTGCATTACAGATACCAAGGGTTCTCATGCTGATCTGACGGACGATTACGCGGCGATTCCGGTGGATATGAAGAAGGTGGCAACCTATTTCGGAAAAGAATATTTGAGAGAAGTGGATGAGAAGGAATTCTACGCGAAGCTGGCGGATCTTCGCCAGGCTGTGGGTGACCGCGCGGTTCTGCGCGCGCTTCATTTCTTTGAGGAAGAGAAGCGGGTGGATCTGCAGATCGCATCATTGGAGGCGGGAGACTTTGATGGCTTTAAGAAGTGGATCAAGGCTTCCGGAGCATCTTCTTTCCAGTTTCTGCAGAATGTATTTACGGTACATCAGTTGGATGAGCAGGGCGTTTCTATCGGTCTGGCGGTCAGCGATACGGTTCTGGGCGACCGGGGTGTCAGCCGTGTTCATGGTGGAGGCTTTGCGGGAACGATTCAGGCCTTCGTGCCGAACGCGGTCGTTGCTGAGTATAGAGAGGCCTTGGACCAGGTATTTGGCGAGGGAAGCTGCCATGTTCTGAAAGTGAGAAAATATGGCGGAATGCGCGTGCTGTAAAGAAAGGATGCCAATGTACATCAAACTGCCGGAAATAAGAAGTATGATGGAACGTGGGCTGTAGAGAAAGGTACTTGCGGCAAAGGAGGATATTATGAATCTTTATAAGGAGATTGCGAAGCTGACAGAGTATGGTTTACAGAAAGGTCTGATTGCCCCGGAGGATGAGAGGTATATCATTAATCAGCTCCTGGAAGTATTTGGTGAACACGAATATGAGGAGCAGGATGTGTCTGATGAGGATATCGTGCTGGAAGATGTTTTGAACACATTGACGGATCTGGCGTTGGAAAGAGGCGTTATCGACAGTGACGATATCGTGACCAGAGATTTGTTTGACACGAAGCTCATGGGCGTGCTTACACCGCATCCTTCCCAGGTGATCGCTGCGTTTAGGAAAGATTACGAAGAAAGTCCGCAGAAGGCGACGGACGCTTTCTATACATTTAGTCAGGATACGAACTATATCAGAAGAGACCGCATCAAGAAGGATATCCGCTGGAAGGTGGACAGCCCTTACGGCAAGATTGATATCACGATCAACCTTTCCAAGCCAGAGAAAGACCCGCGGGCTATCGCAGCAGCGAAGAATGCTGTGCAGAGCGATTATCCGAAGTGCCAGCTCTGTATGGAGAATGAAGGATACGCGGGTCGGATGAATCACCCGGCCAGGCAGAATCACCGCATCATTCCGATTCAGATTCAGGGTGGTAAATGGGGATTCCAGTACTCTCCTTATGTATACTATAATGAACATTGCATCGTGTTTAACGGGCAGCACATTCCGATGAAGATCGACAGAAACGCGTTTATCAAGTTGTTTGATTTTATTAAGCAGTTTCCACATTATTTCCCTGGACCCCCCGCGGAGCTCCCGTGCGGGTGGGGCGCGATGATGACTCTCGTTGAGTTCCAGGGCTGACATTACCGCTTTGCCATGGCGGACGCTTCCATAGAGAAATATGTGACGATTCCGGGATATGAGGATGTGGAAGCAGGCATCCTGCACTGGCCGTTATCCGTCATCCGTATCCGCCATCAGGATGAGAAGCGCCTGATCGATCTCGCGGATTACATTTTGCAGGCATGGAGAGGCTATACTGACGCCGACGCTTTTATTTTTGCCGAGACAGATGGAGAGCCGCATAATACCATCACGCCAATCGCCAGGAAGAATGGCAATGTGTACGAACTCGATCTAACGCTGCGCAACAATATCACCACGGAAGAGTGTCCGCTGGGATTATACCATCCGCACAGCGAATACCATCATATCAAGAAGGAAAACATCGGCCTGATCGAAGTGATGGGGCTGGCTGTCCTGCCATCCCGGTTAAAAGGAGAGATGGAGTTGCTGGAAGGATGTCTTGCGAACGGGACGTCGATTGAAGAGCACGAGGAGCTGCGCAAGCATGAAGAGTGGGCGGAAATGATTCGCGGTAAATATGCGGATATCAATGCCGATAACGTGAACGGTATCCTGCGGGAGGAGATCGGCAAGGTGTTCGTCGGCGTGCTGGAGGACGCCGGGGTATATAAATGTACGGAAGAAGGCAGGGAGGCCTTCGGCCGTTTCATCGCCACTTTGTAGATGACAAAAAAGGCTATCGGAAAAATTTTCCGATAGCCTTTTTTATCTTATAAGGAAACTTCGTTCCTACAAGATAAAAACGCTCCGTTATGGCTGCGCCAAGGCGCATTCTTTCTTGTAATTAATTTTCATCATAATTATTAATATAGTTCATCACAAAAAGGACCGTTTTGATCGTCATGGCATCGTTGAAATGCCGGATGTCCAGGCCGGTCTCTTTTTGTATCTGCTCGATACGGTAGATTAAAGTATTTCGATGCATGTGGAGCTGGCGGGTCGTCTCTGCGATGTTGAGGTTGTTATTTAAAAAACAGTTGATGACATGAATGGTCTCCGGCTGAAAAAATGACAGAGAGGATTCGCCCACGACCTCACGGACGTAAGTAAGACATTGCTCTTTGGTCAGGCCGTAGAGCAGGCAGCCAAAGCCCAGTTTGTTGCAGGGATATATATTCTGGTCATTGTAAAATATCTTTCCGACATTCAAGGCGAGACAGGCATCCTTGTAGGCTTTCGGAAGCAGGTCTAGCTGTTCGGTGACAGCACTGTAAGCGACTTTGGCCTGAACTAACGCCTCAGTGTTCAGGATGTCCATGACCAGGTAGGCCGTAGAATGCAGGTCTTCTTCCGATGTATGTTCGGAAAAAGTTTCGACCATGGCCAGAACGTGGGTAGATATCAGAACAAACCATGTTTTGGCCGTATTCGGGAAAGAATGTTTTAAAATGGCCAGAACAGGCTCATCCACAGGATCGGAGATCTCGATGAGAAAGAGGACCCGGGGAGAGGAAAATGGTACATGAAAGCGCTTTGCGGTGTGGGTCAGTTCGGAAAGGCTCATATCGCCGGTAATCCATTTTTTATAAACGGCGTCCCTGTTGTTCCGCTCTTTATAGGATTCTATCAGAGCGTCAAGCTGGTCCATCGCATAAACGATATCCTCTGCGTTATCTTCGGCCGGAAGGTCAATCTGGAAAGACAGGCCGGTGACGCGTTTTAATTCATTCATTTTTCGCTGTAATTCTTTTTGTTCCATGTCCATATCAAGTCTCCATTCCGTGTTGTCATTCATGTTGTGTGAATAGTAGCGATATTGCCTTCCGTTTTAAATGTGTCTGATTATGTCTGATGACGTAGTGACAAAAGACGTAATGGCAAAATCGGATATGTAAAGTGTATTGGGGCGTAATCTATTCTTTTACTTTATATTATGATTTGCCCGACAATAGGTCAGTTTTGAGCAAATAGCCACTCAATATTGTATGCAATTGCTTGCACTCGATTCCAGATATAATATCTGGTTTTTGGAAAACAGGCTTTTGTCGTTCAAATCATATTATAACAGGATTATAACATGAATAATGCCCCCGGAGAATAAAAAGTGAGGAAGTCCTGGGGCATATATCCATATAGTGGCGTAAGTGCCAAAGCAGCTGATGACACAAGCTGCTGGCACTTACATCATGTAAATAAGAAAAAGAAAAATTAAAAAATGGTTTCTGGCATGCTAATAATAAATTACTGGTATATATTTACACACAAATGATTACAAATAATTACGAATGATTACTTACGTCTGCAAAAAGACTAGTTTGTAATCGTTACTTCTGTTTCTTTATCAAATAAATGAATCTTGTTCATATCCAGAGTAAACTTCGCGTTGGAACCTGTAGTCAGTTTTGTGCTTGCGCTGGTACGTGCTGTCATCTGGGTTCCTTCCATGTCGAAGTACAGGTAAACTTCTGCGCCGAGCAGCTCGTAGAACTTGATCTTGGTCTCAATATTGAGTCCAACAGGAGCGTTTGCGGAATCTGCTTCGTAGATATCTTCCGGACGGATACCTAAAACAATGGTCTTACCATTATAATTTCCGTCGATCAGTGCCTGCTTCTTGGAATCTGGAAGTTTCATCTCGCTGTTGCCGACTCTCAAAGTAACATCCTTGCCGGAAATCTTAACAACAGCATCCATGAAGTTCATCTGCGGGGAACCGATGAATCCAGCTACGAACAGATTGCAAGGTTTGCTGTACAGATTCTGAGGAGTATCTACCTGCTGCATGAAACCGTCTTTCATAACGACGATTCTGGTACCGAGGGTCATAGCCTCTGTCTGGTCATGTGTTACATAGATGATAGTCGCGCCCAGGTTCTGATGAATCTTGGAAATCTCGATACGCATCTGAACTCTCAGTTTCGCATCCAGGTTGGAAAGAGGCTCGTCCATCAGGAACACCTTAGGGTTACGAACGATAGCACGTCCCATGGCAACACGCTGTCTCTGACCACCGGAAAGAGCGTTCGGCTTACGGTCAAGCAGTTTGTCCAGGTCGAGGATCTTCGCCGCGTCGCGAACTTTCTTGTCAATCTCATCCTTCGGAACTTTACGCAGCTTTAAGCTGAATGCCATGTTGTCATAAACGGTCATATGCGGATACAGAGCGTAGTTCTGGAAAACCATGGCGATATCACGGTCCTTCGGCTCTACATCGTTCATCAGAACGCCGTCAATCTTGAACTCGCCTTCGGAAATGTCTTCCAGGCCTGCGATCATACGAAGTGTGGTGGACTTACCACATCCGGATGGTCCTACGAAGATGATGAACTCTTTGTCTGCAATCTCCAGATTAAAATCTGTTACTGCATGAAAGCCGTTTGGGTAATACTTCTGGATGCCTTTTAATGATAAACTTGCCATAATTAAATATCCTCCTGAATTATTTATTCTTAAAAATGTGGGGTTCTTTTTTTGTTGTCTCCCACAGTTTATACGAATCAGCCCTTTTATACAATGCAACAAGTAACTAAAAAAAAAATTAATTTATGGTTAAATGTGATAACTGACCTGTCAATCGATTGATATATCCGAAAATGCACATAGTCACGGGGCTTTGTTTTCATTTTACAGTAAAAAATGTTGTGTTTATGGCAGTGCTTCCTTATCGTTACTTTTCACGGGGTAGTTGTAATCTTCCAGTGAATAGATTATTGATTTGTACCTGTAATTATAACGTACCAATAAATATCAATGCCATCAATTCACGCTTCTCATGTAGACTAATTTCTTGGTTTTGACATTTTGGTCTGACTTTTTTCTTTCTCCGAGCAGACCGATTTCTCAATTTAACTGTTTTAGCTCGTTCATTTTTATTCAGCTATAGATTATTTTCATAATTCTGTCATTTTCGTCTGCTCATGAATTATCCCCTGCCCCCTGAATAGTAACTTCCTTACCGTGCCGTGTTAAAAATATGTTTGTAGGCTGTATTTTTCTACTCCGTGTAATGTTAAGATGTTAAGCAAGTCATGTTTATGGGTCATGATTCCAATTACCGTTCAATAGTCAAAGATGTAATACTCATAAGCGTTGATTACAGTGGTTTCTTTATAAGTGTCCGTGCGGTGAAAATCGCTTTTGTAGCATTTATGAATGTGGCCGTGGATAAAATAATCGGGCTGGTATTTATCTATCAGGTCGAGGAAGGTCGCAAATCCTCGGTGAGGAATATTATCGCTGTCATTGATTCCCCGGGCGGGCGCATGTGTCAGAAGGATGTCGAACCCATTTTTCCTGCGCAGAGAAAAAAATCTCTTATAGGCTCGATGTTGCATTTCCCGTTCTGTATATTGATGGTCTCCGCCGTTATACCACATGGAGCCGCCCAGGCCGAAGATACGGATTCCGTTATAATCATATATCCGGTCTTCCACGCAGATGCAGCCTTCCGGCGGCTTCTCTTTGTAATGCGTGTCATGGTTGCCGTGTACGTAAAGGACCGGCGCATGTCCCATCGTGACCAGAAAGGAAAGGTATTCTGCCCGCAGATCGCCTGCGGACAGAATCAGATCGATGTCTTTTAATTTATCTTGATCGTAATAATCCCAGAAATACGGAGATTCTACGTCTGCTATGGCAAGGATTTTCATAACAGGCGGTCCTCCTTCTTGACGCCCTGTACATCAGTATGGCTTTTGGACGCGTCGTCCCGGTCGCCCCAGGATGCGAGGGAGCCGCCGCTGTGGGCGGCCCGCCAGTCCATGGTGATGATCTCTTCCGGGGTCAGAATGTCCGAAGAATGCTCTTTGACTACCCCCGTCTGGGAGTACATGACGCCGGCAAAGGGGTTGAAATCGCCGCGGGAGATGGTGTCTTTCAGCAGGGAAACCAGTCTCGAGGTGCCGATGGGCAGTCTGTGAGAACAGATGACGTCAATGATACCGGAGGACATGCCCCACCAGTAATTCAGTCCCTTGCTCGCGTCTTTTTCATTATCCTTTTTCCAGCTGCCGTTCATGATATTGCGGATCATCCGCTCGTAAAACGTACCCCAGCTCCAGACCGGCATCGCCATATTCCAGAAGGAGTCCCCGTCATGCATATAAAGGCCGAACTGCTGGTCGTAGGTTCCCGGTGCAGGCACATCCTTTCCGGAAATGATAGTGATCCCCTGGTCTGTAAAAAAGGATTCGCTGACCGGCCGGGCAGTTCTGGACCAGGCCAGATGCACCGTTGCCCGGGGATTGACTAATTTAGCCCCCAGGGCGAAGGCATTGATTCCGGCGATGACGCCGTAAATCGGATAATCAGCAATATATCCCAGCTGATCCGTCTCTGTCATGGCCCCGGCGATGGCCCCCATAAGGAATTTGGCCTCGTGGATGCGGGCATAATAGGTGCGGATCGCCTTGTGGGAGGTATTCAGAGAACAGTTTAAGATCTTCACTTCCGGGTGTTCGATGGCCGCCTTCAGGCTCTCCTTCAAAAAAACGGATGAAGTGGTGAAGATGAGATCATTTTCCTCGGCAATGGCTTTTTCCAGGGTTTCGGCAATGGTCTCTTCGGTCACATTATCGTAATAGGAAGTGATCACCTGATCGGAAAAGGTGTGATTCAGATGAATTCTTCCCAGATCGTGGGAATAGGTCCAGCTGGACACCTCTGCCGTTCTCGCGTAAATAAAGCATACATGAATCTTTTTCGTTCCGACAGGAATCAGACGAAGCAGGATATTTTTCTTTTTCGTTTTATCCTCGGGATGCATCTGCAGGGCGACGGACTGGTCTGTCTGCAGCAGAAGAAATTCGTCCCGCATCTTCTTTAATTTCGTGGTTAGTTCTGCCACACTATCTTCCTGTAAAGAATCGTAATCATATTATTCGATAAAATACAGGAAAGCATCTCCGGGAAGGACTTCCGGCCTTTTTGTCATCAGCACCGATTTGTTGATCTCGCGGAATCCTTTCAGAAAACGCGAATAAACAGCATGGAAGGTCTTTCTGTCCTCATAGCTCCACATTTCGTTCGGCCGCTTGCCGACCATGCGCTGCAGGCGCGCGAAGCTGCCGAGACGGGAACA
>JAJQDO010000135.1:0-846 GCA_021202175.1 Clostridiales bacterium
GGAAAACCATGAGGAAGCGATTCAGTTTCTGGAAAAACTGCAAAAGGAAGAAACTCTCCTTTCCCGTGAGGAAAAACGGTTACGGAGCAATTGCAGCAAAAAACGAAGCTGGAAACAGAGCATCAGGACGCCCTCCATAAAAAAGGGCAGATTCGGCAGCTGGAGCAATTATTTAAGGGAAATGCCTTCATCGAATATGTCGCAGAATCTCGGCTGAAATACGTGGCAGCGGAAGCTTCTTCCATACTATCCGCCATATCCAATGGCAATTATGAACTTGAAATCAACGATTCTTCCGAATTCATCATCCGAGATGACAAAAACGGCGGCATTCTGCGTCCATGTGATACCCTTTCCGGTGGAGAAATCTTCATTACTTCCCTTTCGCTGGCATTAGCGCTATCGTCCGTCATTCAGCTAAATGGCACGGCGCCACTGGAATTATTCTTCCTCGACGAAGGCTTCGGGAGCCTGGATGACGAGCTGCTGGATGTCGTGATGACAAGCCTGGAACGCCTGCAAAACAATAAGCGCAGCATCGGCATCATCACCCATGTAGAAGCCATTCAGGAAAGAGTCCCCGTAAAGCTGGTGGTTACCCCTTCGGATATCAGCCAGAACGGAAGCACGATTCGTATGGAATACAGTTGATTAGAATCGTTTAAAATGAAGTTTCTTAAGATATCATGTATGAGATAAGATACCATGTGTAAGATAACATGCACGCAAGCAGAGGCATATGGATAGAAACGGGGCGGGGCGCAAGGAAAACGCCCGGGGCGAGGGCTGAGTTAAAGAAATTAAAACCAAAAATAGAAGTTTAGTTTTTTTTTTTTATGGTTTTTT
>JAJQDO010000135.1:856-12026 GCA_021202175.1 Clostridiales bacterium
ATAAGAATCCATGTGTAAGATAACATGCACGCAAGCAGAGCCATATGGATACACACGGGCCGTTGCCAAAGGCAACGGCCCGTTCTTCAGGCTGATTTACAGATTCACAACCCATTTCTGCATCTTAGTTTTTTATGTATTCGCTTTTCTCAGCTCAATGCTGCTGTAACTAATGCCATCTTATACACTTCTTCAGCATTACATCCACGGCTGAGGTCGTTGATCGGCGCATTCAATCCCTGCAAGATCGGTCCAATGGCTTCATATCCGCCAAGACGAGCTGCAATCTTATACCCAATATTCCCGGCATTGATATCCGGGAAGATGAAAGTATTCGCCTGTCCGGCTACCGGAGAGTTCTTGCACTTCACCTGAGCCACAACCGGAGAAACCGCTGCATCAAACTGAAGCTCTCCATCTACAGCCAGTTCCGGAGCCTGTTCTTTTATCTTCGCTGTGGCGTTTGCCATCTTCGTTACGGAATCCCCTTTGCCAGAACCCATCGTAGAGTAAGATAACAGGGCTACCTTCGGGTCGATGCCAAATACACTGGCGGTCTTTGCCGTCTCCACAGCAATCTCTACCAGTTCGTCTTCATTTGGATCAATGTTAATCGCACAGTCAGCCATTGCCAGTCTTTCGTCACCCTTTACCATGATGAAGACAGAACTTACAATCTTATTGCCAGGCTTGGTCTTGATCAGCTGCAACGCCGGACGAACCGTATCCGCTGTAGAATAAGTAGCTCCTCCGAGAAGGCAGTCCGCCTTGCCCATCTTCACCAGCATCGTTCCAAAATAATTCCCCTTTGTCAGTGCGGCACGAACCTGCTCTTCTGTCATTTTGCCTTTCCGCAGCGCTACCATGGTAGAAACCATATCTTCCATCCCGTCATAAGCCGCCGGATTTATAATCTCACATTTATCAATCTGGAATCCGCCCTCATTGGCTGCAGCATTTACCGCTTCCGGATCACCGATCAAAATGACGTTCAGTATATCACTCTTCGTCAATTTATCGGTCGCTTCCAAAATACGTGCATCTGTGCCCTCGGTAAAAACAATCGTCCGCGAATTAGCTTTTAACTGATCTTCCAATTTTTTAAACATTTTTCTATCTCCTCCGTAATTTATTGTGATAATGGATATCCAACTTATCCATAACCATATAATATGGGCTGCATAAAACCACATGTCAGACGGAAATAACTCTCGTCGACTATTTGTGAGCAATCAAATAATGGCCTCCTAGCCCCTTATATTACCATATTATAATTTTACCATGTTTTTTTCAAGTTTTTTATCGTATGTTGCGATATATTACCATGTCATTTATAATTATTGCTGATAATATTATGTCTGCTGATTTTGGGAATCCGGGACATTTGGGACGCGATCTTTGTCCGGCGCGATATCTTTTGTATAGATATAATGAAGCGTCCCATCAACAAATTCGCCGTCCTTATACATTCCTTCCTGCATCACTTCCCAGTTTTTTTCACCATCATTCACCGGCAGGACAGCATACCCTTCCCAGACCTTGCCATCCCGAAATACTGCATCGCACAACATCTCGCCTTCCGACGTATAAACCTGATACTTATCCCCCTCCCAGCGATAAGCAGTGATTCCTGTACTGTATCGATTTTTATATCCCACACGAAACTTTTTCCCGGTCAACCGGTGGAACAGATTCAACGTTGTCTGATTCAACAGGGACGTATATCTGACACCGTCCAATCGTTCATAATAGACTGGATAGAACGGCAGAGCCATATCCAAAAATACCTGCTTTAACTTCGCCTTGTCCGTAACCGTTCCCGGCACATTTTGCCCGTCTTCTTTCAAGTTGATACATGAAAACAGATCATCTAACAACCTGACAGCCGGTGTTGGCAGAGACTCTTCTATCTTATGAAGATGTTTCTGCACTTTATCAGAAGGAACGCCGACTTTTGTAAGTTTACTCCAGTTCCCTTTTCTGTATTGCTGAAACATCCGACGAATCATCTGGTTCAGGTATTGATATAATTCTTTTCTGGCCTCAATCACTTTCGGGTCTTCTCTGACTGGCTCTCTTTTTTTCTCCGCCACACCAGAACCTTCTTCATCGCCGCGCTTTCCTCGCTCTCTGCCCTTATCATCTGCTTTGCCGCGTGACATAGCCAGAAAAGCCACTACAATTACCACAATCACAATAAGAGCAATCATCATTATACTCCCGCTCATTTTTACCCTCCGTACTTCTCTCGCTGATTGTTACTGCTCACAGCTGAACGCGCGAACAGTAACGCTGATAACGCATATAAGTGTCAAAACTATCGGCACTTGTATTTGGTCTTTCGCATTATTTTTGTATCATTATATAACATTTTTCGCCATAATTCTACGACAGAAAGGGCAAATAATTAATTTTTTGTGAAGTTTCTTGTCTTTACATCATAATAATGTTATGATAAGCCGTGTTTTTTAAGCGAGGGCAATTATGTTATATTATTTTATTCAGTTTAATACCAAGGTATTGCTTGTACTTTTTGCTTTTGGTTTTATCATGAGCAGAGTCAAGCTTTCTGTCTGGAAAAATCTTTCTGATAAGACAGGCGGATATGTTATCCTGGATTTTTTTAATCTCATAGGTACGCCTGTTCACGAGCTTTCTCATTTGCTTTTTGCAGTTCTTTTCGGATATCATATTGATGGTATCTGTCTTTATCGACGTGTAAAAACAGCAAGGAAGCACGGCAGCACTCTGGGCTACGTGAAGATGCATCATAAAGAAAACACGGTATTTCAGAGGATACAAAAGGAGACGGGATTATTTTTCATCGGGACAGGACCTCTCATACTTCCTCCCCTGTTTTTGCTTTTTATTGGAACACATCTTCCGGCAAAACTTCGTGCATTACCTTCCGCTTTCGGTAATGGCTGGGATTCTTTTTATAAATCCTTGCACCTGTTAAAAAGCACTGATATAATAATATTATTCACATTTTTATATGCTATCATTGGCATATCAATGAATATGGAATTAAGCCGCCAGGATCTGCAGATGGCTTTTAAGGGTCTGATCATGCTGGAGATTTGCCTGCTGATCATTTCCCTGAGCGCTTATATGACTGACATAGACTTAATTGTATTTATTGATATTCTTTTTCGGTGGAATCTTCTGGTTGCTTCCGTGGGTATTATTTTTGCCATGGCTGTCAACCTGGTTGCTCTGATTTCATCATAATATAAATTATAGTTTTTAAAGGAGCTTTTACGATGAGTCTCATAAACACAATCAAAAAAAGGATAAGGAAACGTTTAAAATTAATTTATAAGCATTATCGTTATAAAATATTATTTCCAAGATTATATCAAAAGTATTGTGACCGCCCGGTCCAGGAGAACAAAATACTTTTCGTGGAGATGCGATTTGGCGAGTTATCCAGTTCCATGCAGCACATGTATGACGTTATGGAAGAATCCGGGAAATATGAACTGTCCATCGCATATATCCATTATAATTTCTCCCGTGGTAAAGAATTCACCGAAAATGTAAAGAAGATGTTATATGAGCTGGCCACAGCAAAGTGTGTCATTCTCGATGAAGCTTCTATTGTACTGTCCTGCCTCCCTCTTCGTGAGGAGACGATGGCAATCAATCTATGGCATGGCTGTGGAGCTTTTAAAAAGTTCGGCAGAAGTACAGCGGAATTAAAATTCGGATCGTCAGCAGCCACGCTTGATAAGTACCCTAATTATGGCAACCTTGACCTTGTGACCGTCAGCAGCCCGGAAGTCATCTGGGCCTATGAGGAAGCGATGAACCTTCCAAAGGGCATCGTACAGGCCACGGGAATCAGCCGGACGGATTTATTCTACGATCGATCCTTTGTCAGAAGCCGCCGCAAAAAGCTATATAAGATCATGCCGGAAGCAAAAAACAAAAAGGTCATTCTTTATGCCCCTACTTTCCGCGGACATGTTGCCACTGCCTCTGCCCCAGATGAGATTGATTTTTATCGTTTTGAAAAAGAACTGGGAGATAAATATGTGCTTGTGTGCAAGCATCATCTTTTTGTGAAAAACCTGCCGGAGATTCCCGAAGATCTTTCTCATTTTGCAAGAGATCTTACTCATGAACTCACTATTGAAGACCTGATTTGCAGTGCCGACATATGCATTTCAGATTATTCTTCCCTGATTTTTGAGTACTCACTCTTCGAGAAGCCGATGATCTTCTTTGCCTACGATTATGAAGATTATTGCGATTGGCGCGGCTTCTATTATGATTACTTTGATCTGACGCCCGGACCGGTCGTCAAGGATCAGGAAGAGCTTTTATCGACGATCTTACATATTGATGAGGCCTTTGATAAACAGCGTGTCATTGATTTTAAGGAGAAATTTATGGGAAGCTGCGACGGGCATGCCACGGAACGGATTATTTCCATGTTCCACTGATTCGCGACTTGATTCCCGTCTGAGCATGTTTCTTGTCTGAGCATGTATGATTCATAACAAGGTATTTTCGTCTCAAAAGAAACGAATAAAAAGCCAGCGAAACTTTTATCGGTTTCGCTGGCTTTTTTGAGAAGAAAACGTTTTCATTTAATACATGTACATCGTATCCAAAACCTTTGTACATATCATCTGATTCATTTCCGACAGCACATCGTTTATCATAATCATACAAGATCAATCGTCTGTAAGCTTCAGATGGCATGCCACCTTATGATTTGGGCCTATCTCCTTTAATACAGGTCTTTCCTGTTTGCAGATCTCCATACAATGTTCACAGCGGTTCTGGAACGGACAGCCTACCGGAACATCAAGGGGGCTCGGCGCTTCGCTTTCAATGCTTTCGATCTTTTTGGTAAAATCCATATTCAAATCGAAAATCGCACCCATGAGAGCAATGGTATAGGGGTGCTTCGCGCCGCCGGCTCCTACTTTTTCTGAAGGAATGACCTCAACGATATTTCCAAGATACATGACAGCACATAAATGTGACATCTGTGATACCAACGCCATATCATGACAGATAAAGCCGATGGCAATATTATTCTGTTTCTGTAACCGCACCAGAAGTTCAATTACTGTTTTTTGTACTGAAACGTCCAATGCGGAAGTCGCCTCATCGCACATGATGATATCCGGTTCTAATGCAATCGCCCTGGCGATGCCAACCCTCTGACGCTGCCCGCCGCTCATATTATGAGGATAACGGTCAGCGAAGTCTCCGGGAAGTTCCACCATCTCAAGGTACTTTCTCGCGACAGCATCTTTCTCACTTTTTTTAATCAACCCAAAGTTTAAAAGAGGTTCACAAATGATGTCTCTGATCTTCATACGCGGATTAAAGGCTGCCGCGGGATCCTGAAAAACCATCTGAATGTGTCTGCGGTTCAACCGCATTTCCTCTCCCTTCATCTTGGAGAGGTCTTTTCCTTTAAATAAAATCTCACCGCTGGTCGGCTTATCAAGCTGTACCACCATCTTCATGAAGGTACTCTTCCCACAACCGCTTTCCCCAACGATTCCCACCGTCTTCCCACGGTAAAATTCAAGGTTAATGTCATTATTGGCCAGCAAAACACGGCCATCTGAGGCAGGGAACTCTCTTGTGACATGCTTTGCTTCCAAAATCAGATCTTTTTTATCAAACATATCTCGCTCCCTCCAGAGAAGGTACGGAAGCGATCAGATTCTTCGTGTAAGCATCCTCCGGATGATGAAGAACCTTCTCTCTGTCCCCTTCATCGACTACTTTGCCGTATTGCATTACGATCATTTTATCAGCCATGTACGCCGCCACACCGATATTATGCGTTACAATGATGATTCCAGTACCAAAATTATCACGCAGTTCCATCATCTGGCGCACGATCTGTGCCTGCGTCGTCACATCGAGAGCGCTGGCAGGCTCATCGGCCAGCAACAGTTTCGGCTCAAAGGTCATGGCCATGGCGATTCCGACTCTCTGTCTCATACCACCAGAAAGCTGAAACGGATAGCTCTTCATGATATTATCCCCGCTGGGAAGACGCATTCTCTCGAGCATCTCCACAGCCAGGTCCCAGGCATCTTTTTTGGACAGATCCTTATGGGTACGAATATATTCCACATATTGGCTTCCAATCTTTCGCACCGGATTAATCATGGCGCCGGAATCCTGGAATATCATGGAAATATCTGTACCACGAAGTTCTCTCCACTGTTTTTTATCATATTTCAGAAGAGATTTCCCTTCAAATAGAATATCACCTTCTGTCACGGAGCCTCCACCCGGAAGCAGACCCAGCACTGCGCGAATCACAGTCGTCTTTCCACTGCCGCTCTCGCCGACAACACTGACAATCTCGCCCTGTTCCATGTCCAGATTAAAATGTTCAATTGTTGGTTGCGGATTCTTGCCGTATTGTACGGTAATATCCTGAATACTAAGCATAGAAACCTCCCACTATTATTTTTTCTCTCCCGAAAATATCCGGGAGAGAAAAACATCAAAGCAAATTACTCTGCCGGAGCAATCTCTGTTGTCAGCCAGTAATAATCCGCTGTGTGAATATTTGCTCCTGTAACAGTAGAATCAGCAATCATGGAACTGTTATAATATCCATGAACCACAACAGCTGCGTCATCGATCAGAATCTGCTGCATGGTCTTGATCGCCTCTGTACGTTCGTCCTCATCAAAACCGGTCAAAAGGACTTCATACGCCGCGTCAAATTCATCATTGGCATAATTACAGTAGTTTGCATCAGACTTGCTGTACCAGTTTGCCAGATATTCTGTCGGATCACCATTTCCAACCGTCGTCCAGTTAGAACTGCAAAGATCATATTCCCCTGCAACCATCTGATTCCACTCGGAGTCAGCATCCAGTGTATTCACAGTTACTCCAATTCCGATATCAGACAAAGTCGTCTGGATAGCCGCCGCAAAATCTGTCAGGCATCTGGAATCATAGGTAATATAATTCAGAGAAATGTTTTCTCCGTTAATTTCACGGATACCATCCCCGTCTGTATCAACATAACCAGCATCATCAAGCAAAGCAATTGCCGCGTCAGTATCATAAGCGTCTACGTCTGTGAGTTCATCATATCCATAATCCAGACCGGATGGAAGTACAGAATATCCTTCTGTATACATTCCACCAACTGTGATCTCACACATCGTCTCATCATCTAATGCCTTCATGATCGCATGTCTTAAGGTATCATCTGCCAGGATGCCATCCTGATTGATGTACGCGAATCCACAACGAACGCCCTGCGCGATGGATACGGTATAGTTATCATCACTTTCAAGAGCTTCCAAATCTGAAGCTGTGGTAACATTCTCTACCAGATTCACATCACCACTCTGGAGAGCCATCGCCTTGGTGGAAGAATCATCAATAAAGGTAATCTCCACATTATCATAAGGAACTTCACCATTCCAATAGTATTCATTTGCGGCAAGACTTACCGATTCATTTGGGCTATAAGAAGTAATAGCATAAGGACCGGTTCCAATCGGATTATCATCAAGGTCAAGGTCATCCACACTGACATCAAGGACAACGAATACCGGATAAGCAAGATTCATGGTCAGATCAGCCTGTGCTTCTTTTAAGGTGATGGTCAGGGTCATCGCTTCATCATCTGCTTCCATCGACTCATAGTCCATATATTTTGTAGGTGTGGAAGAACCTTCCTCATTCGCATACAGAACTTCCCAGCAAGCCTGCACTGCGGAAGGTGTCACATCGTTTCCATTGGAAAACTTCACACCTTCACGGATGTGAAGTGTCCATGTAATATGGTCATCACTCACTTCATAAGAATCACAGAGTGTTTCTTCCACAGTCATATCATCATTAAATTTAAAAAGGCATTCTCCAATACCATATCTGGAATTCGCCCAGGCAGCATTAATCATATTAGCGGGGTCAAGAGACTCTGAATAATTCAGACATCCAAACTTCAATGTACTGCTGCTTTCTGAAGAGCTGGAACTGCTGGAGCCAGAACCCGTGCTGTCATCCGAACCGGAACTGGAGCTTCCGCCACAGCCGGTTAACAGGGAAGCAGCCATAACAGCTGTCAGTGCAATTGTTGCTAATTTTTTTAATTTCCTCATTTTTTTCCTTCCTTTTTTTATTATTCATCTCAACATTTTTCACTGTTCACTGTCATATGTGAACAGAAACGATATACCTCACTCGCTATGTCTTTCTCCTTACTCGTCTCTCACGTCAAGAACATCCCTTAAACTGTCGCCCAACAGGTTAAACACGACGACGACGATCAATATGGCAAGGCCAGGATACAACATCATCCACGGCGCATATTGCATATAAGCACGTCCTTCATTCAACATCAGTCCCCACTCTGCCGTTGGTGCCTGCGCGCCAAAGCCAAGGAAAGAAAGGCCGGCCAGCTCGAGCATCATGCTTCCGATATCGGTAGCAGCTGTAACGATCAGCGTGGTCATGACATTCGGCAGCATGTACTTATAAAGAATATACCCGGTCTTGGAACCGGTAACCACTGCCGCGTATACATAATCCTTATGCCTTATTTTCAATACGAGGCTTCTTGCCAGTCTGGCATACTTCGTCCAGCTGACGGCCGCAATGGCAATCACCGCATTTTTCGTGCTGGCTCCCAAAATACCGGCTACAGCAATCGCCAGAACCATACCCGGGAAAGAAACCATCATATCGGAGATTCTCATGATGACCATATCAACCCATCCGCCAAAATATCCGGCCAGTATGCCGAGCAATGTTCCCAACACAAAGATGATCACAACCAGCAACAAGGCAGATGTCAGAGATGTTCGGGCTCCATAAATCACTCTGGAGAAAATATCTCTCCCCAGCTTATCCGTCCCAAACCAATGTTCTGAACTCGGCGCCTGCAGAGCATTTTTCAGCTCCGACGCATAAGGGTCTTGCGGCGCGATGACCGGAGCCAGAACCGCAACGAGAATGACGAGTATCGCAAGAATGGCAAAAACGGTAAATTGCTTATTTTTTTTGATAAATGTCACAAATCCCTGCATTCCTCTACCTCTTTTCTCTCATTCTCGGATCAATCAGATTATACGAGAGGTCAACCAGAAGATTGATCACCATATAGATAAGAGCAATCCACAAAACATACCCCTGAATCAGAGGATAATCATAGGATGTGATGGCGGAAACCGCAAGATTCCCCAATCCCTGATATGTAAAGATCACTTCCACCACGGCAGTACCGCCGAGCAGAGAGCCAAGAGAAAGACCCAGCATCGTGATCAGAGGCAGCAGCGCATTCGGAAAGACATGCTTCCACAAGATAACGCTTTCTTTGATACCTCTCGCTCTGGCGCCTGTCACATAATCCTGATTCAGTTCCTCCAGCACGGCAGTACGCACCTGCCTGGTGTATTTCGCTGCCATGGCAAAGGCCAGAGTGATGGCCGGAAGAATCACCTTCTTAAAGCCGCTGCCGGTCGATACGACCGGTAACAGACCCCACTGCAGAGCTACATAATAAAGCAGGAGCAAACCCACCCAAAAGTTCGGCATGGAAACTCCGAGAAACGTGAATCCCCTGACAAGATAATCGATCGGTGAATTCTTGTACACAGCTGCCAGCATCCCAAAAGGAACCGATATCGCCAGCATGATAACCAGCGAAGTCAGAGCCAGCTTAATCGTCGGCCAAAGTCTCGCCAGAAGCAATTGCACCACCGGTTTGTGATTCGAGTAGGAGGTTCCAAAATCTCCATGAAGGCATCCCGACAACCATCTTCCATATTGGACCAGTACCGGATCATTCAGACCCATCTCCTCACGCGTAGCGTCCAGAACTTCTTCTGATGGAATCGTACCGGAAGCAGAATACATGATACGTACCGGGTCACCAGGAGCAAGATAGGTCAAAATAAACGTAAAAAAACTGATTCCAATTAAGACAACTACAATCTGCAGCAGACGTTTGCCTAATTGTTTTGCATTCAAAACGTTTCCTCCTTTGATATTCAATTGTTATCGGTGTCATTTTGGTACAATATATACCAGAATAAAACAGTCTTATTCATATTTACGCGCGTAAAAAATATAAATAAGCCAAACTTAATAATGTGTAATAAATAGAAAAGAAAAATTCTAAGACCTTCCTGCATATCGGTGAAGTACATTCTCCACCGGAGGCAGCAAACTGTTATCAAACACAGTCTTAAAATCTCTATATCAGAAAAGTGGTTAAGAAATTCTAAAGATACATTCAAATACTATTACCCATCCTCCGTAGGTAATCGTATATCCCTGGTAAGCAGGTCTCCTGACTTCGGTATTACACTTCGTACGTCTTCCCAAAGCGCCATCAGCTCCAGTGACTTATGTAAGAAGCAGACCGTTCACAGTGACGGGATCGTACCAGACTCTCACTGGTTTCTCTATTAATCCGCAATCGGAACTTACCGGACTGTGTATTTTCTTTAATTTTACCATAATTATTATAGAAAAATGTTATCACGTGTTCATAGATTTGTAAAGAACTTTTCATGTCGATAATCGCAAAAAGTTCTCTTTATCTCGTAAAAAAAATGTCATCCCCAAACATTTTCCACGCAATTATATGACATTTTTTACAGCAATTTATTCTTGCATTCATCTATTTTTGTCAATTCCATCTCCTGGATATTATTTTTCCTTGTTTTTCGTCTCCTGATGACAAACACTCCATCCATACCTGAAGTCCTTTACAACTTTTTGCCTGGCTTTTTCACATACGTGGCGGCAAACATACGCAAGGCCGCTATACCCCAGGATATGGGATAAGTGATTGCCACATCGCTGACTGATGCATCCTGTCCCATCACATAAAACAACACCAGCAGCCGAATCCCACAATAACAGATCACTGTCACGATCATCGGTACCATGGCTTGCCCATGGCCGCGAAGATTGCTGCTGAAACACTCTACCATGACACATAGGAAATAAAATGGAAACGTCACCTTCATGATACTGATTCCCAGCGCAATCACTTCCACATCCGTTGTAAATATACCAAGAATCGTCTCGCCATTTATCAGCATCAACATCGCCAGACCAAAAATCAGCAGCGAACCGCCGACAACGCAAAAGCGATTCCCCTTTCGTATCCTGTCAGAAAGCCCTGCGCCGACGTTCTGCCCCACAA
>JAJQDO010000307.1:0-8686 GCA_021202175.1 Clostridiales bacterium
CCAGTTTTCGTATCTGAACGCGATCAGCTATTCTAATTCCGCATCGGCGACGGTTTTCCAGAATTCCGGTATTATTGTCGTGATGTTCATCACCTGCATCCTGGGGAGACGATTTCCGCGAACAAAAGAAGTTCTTGCTGCGGTGTTGGCCTTGTCGGGCGTGTTTTTGTTATCGACACATGGCCGCCTGGATGGATTGGTCATCTCCCAGAATGCGTTTCTTTGGGGGATGTTGGCGGCGCTGGCCTGGGTGTCTTACACTTTGCTGCCGGGGAAGCTATTGGAACGGTGGGGAACGCCCGTGGTGAACGGAGTTGGTATGCTCATTGGCGGGATTGTGATGGGTGCCGGAATTAAGGTGTGGCAGCAATCCTGGACTTTTGAATGGAATATTGTCCTGGCTATCGCAGTGATGATTATTTTTGGAACGGTTGTCGCTTTTACTTTTTATCTGCAGGGCGTGGCAGATATCGGGCCTGTGAAAGCCAGCATGCTGGCCTGTGTGGAACCACTGGTCGCCACGATTCTTTCCGCTGTGTGGTTGAAGACGGAATTTGCATGGATTGATATTTTTGGATTTGTATTGATTATAGGCGGCTGTATGCTGGTGTCGATGAACAGAGAAACAGAAAGTGTATAAGTGTATAAAATGCATTGCCATTATTCGCTGCGCTGTAAAATGGAGGATGAAAATCAGTATGGAAACTGCAAAGTGCAGTGTCAAATAAAGATTGCGGCGTCATCAATTCATAAATGAGAGGATGGGGACGTGGATTGCAAGGAGTATCCGATATGGATGCTGTGGATTCGTGGAACATCAGGAAGATATAAAAGCATTGTCAGTGAAGCAGTGAAAGTCATATGTCATTATTTGTGCCAACGGTAGGAAAACAAAGGAATGGAGAGTTTTATGGAGAAACAGGAGAGAGCGGCCATCGTCATCGAGCGGCTGAAGAAAGAATATCCGGATGTCGAATGCACGCTGGATTATAATGAAGCCTGGAAATTGCTGGTCAGTGTCCGTCTGGCTGCGCAATGTACGGATGAGAGGGTCAATGTGATCGTGAAGGATCTCTACGCCCAATATCCGGATGTGAATGCGCTGGCAGAGGCGGAGCCGGAGGATATTGAGGCGATTGTTCGGCCTTGTGGGCTTGGTCGCAGTAAAGCCCGGGATATCAGCAAATGTATGCGGATACTGCGGGATGAGTATGATGGAAAGGTGCCGGACAGTTTCGAAGCGCTAATGAAGCTGCCAGGGGTGGGAAGAAAGAGTGCCAACCTGATCATGGGTGATGTGTTTGGAAAACCAGCCATTGTGACGGACACGCACTGTATTCGTCTGACGAACCGGATTGGCCTGGTCGATCAGGAGAAAAATCCGAAAAAGGTGGAGATGGCTCTCTGGAAGATCATACCGCCAGAAGAAGGCAATGATTTCTGTCATCACCTTGTTTTTCATGGGCGGGAGGTGTGTACAGCCCGGACGAAGCCGCATTGTGACAGATGTTGTCTTTGTGATATTTGCAGGGAGTACCAGAATGAACAGGCAGACAGCGGTCTGTCTTAACTGGTTGAAACATTGGAAAACAGATAAGAGGATAAAAAAATCAGGGAAAAAGAATTGTTTTCCGGTGAAGATTATAGTACAATGATTCGGTAAACGATAGAAAGACGTTTGCGACGACAGGCATCCTCCTATGGCCTGCCATGAGTCTGGAGCCGGGGAGAAACATTGTTACAGTCGTTTTTACTTTATAGTAATATAGTTATATTAGTTAATGAAGAAAAGGAAGATGAATCATGAAAGAATTTAAACCGATCAAAGAAGGAAAAGTGCGGGAGATATATGATAATGGCGATAGCCTGATCATGGTGGCTACAGACAGGATTTCCGCGTTTGATGTGATTTTAAAGAATAAGATTACCGATAAGGGAGCGGTTTTGACCCAGATGTCCAAGTTCTGGTTTGATTATACGGAAGACGTCGTTCCGAATCATATGATATCTACAGATGTGAAGGAGATGCCGGAATTTTTCCAGCAGGAAGGATTTATCGGCAATAGTATGATGTGCAAAAAGCTCGAGATGCTGCCGGTAGAGTGCATCGTTCGCGGCTATATCACGGGAAGCGGCTGGGCGAGTTATCAAAAGAACGGCACCGTTTGCGGTATTAAGCTGCCGGAAGGCCTGCAGGAGTCCCAGCAGCTGCCGGAACCGATCTATACTCCTTCTACAAAAGCGGACCTGGGAGATCACGATGAGAACATCTCTTTTGAGAAGACGATAGAGATTCTTGAAGAGATATATCCGGGCAAGGGAGAGTACTATGCACAGCAGCTGAAGGACAAGACGATTGCTCTCTATAAAAAATGTGCGGAATATGCCCTGGGCAAAGGAATCATCATTGCGGATACCAAGTTTGAGTTTGGTCTGGATGAGGAAGGAAATGTTGTTCTCGGCGATGAGATGCTGACGCCGGACAGTTCCCGTTTCTGGCCTTTGGAAGGATATGAACCGGGCAAGGGACAGCCGTCCTATGACAAACAGTTTGTAAGAGACTGGCTGAAAGCCAATCCTGACAGCGATTATCATCTTCCGGATGACGTAATCGACAAGACGATCGCGAAATATAAAGAAGCCTATGAATTGTTGACAGGAAAACCTTTGGAAGTATAATTTATGGTTGCCAAAAGGTAAAATTAGTATTACAATAATAGAAATGTTTCCCATTAATGAAGAGCGAAGAGCAGTAAGCATTAATGATAAGAATGCCGCGGTATTTCGAAGATACAGCGGCTTCTTTTTTCCACCTGCGTAAAGCACGAACCATACGAGTGTAAGCAGCGCGAATGGTGAATTATTTTCATAATACCGGGCGTGGACTGAAACAGGACATTATACTGTTTTACGACAGAAATGAAGAGGATTGATGTTACTGTTCACGTACCGTGATTAGTAATGGATTGACAGAAAGGATGAAGGCAACACAATGGAAAAACAGATGAATGATTTTACAACAGGGAATATTCCGGTGAAGCTGGCCAGGTTCATGCTACCGATACTAGGCGCGTTGATTTTACAGGCCATGTATGGGGCGGTGGATCTGGTGGTCGTAGGACGATTTGGAACGACAGCCGGTCTTTCCGCGGTTTCGACGGGGAGTAACATTGTAAATCTTGTCGTGTTTACCGTATCGTCCCTGGCGATGGGCGTTACGGTTCTGATGGGGCGTTACATAGGGGAACAGAGACCGGAACGGTGTGGAAAGGTAATCGGCGGTGCCATCTGTTTTTTCGCGGCGCTCTCTGTGGTGATCGCTATTTTGATGCTGGCGTTTGCCAGACCACTTGCCATCCTCATGCAGGCTCCGGAAGAAGCTCTGCAGCTGACGATATTATATGTGAGGATCTGTGGCGGCGGTATTCTTTTTATCATCAGTTATAATCTAATCAGCAGCATCTTCCGCGGACTGGGTGATTCCAGGATGCCTCTTATATTTGTGGCCATTGCCTGTGTTGTGAATATATTTGGTGATCTGCTGTTTGTGGCCATTTTTCACATGAACGTGGTGGGAGCTGCGCTTGCCACCGTTATGGCGCAGGCGGTCAGTGTCATACTGTCCCTGGTCATTATCAGCAAAAGGGGATTGCCTTTTACATTTTCCGTAAAAGATATCAGCTTCAACGGAGAGATCGGGCGTTTTATCAGAGTGGGATTTCCTATCGCTCTGCAGGAGTTCCTGACACAGATTTCGTTTCTTGCTTTGTGCGCTTTCATCAACCGCATGGGACTGCATGCGTCCTCTGGTTATGGCGTGGCCAGCAAGATCGTAAGCTTCGTCATGCTGATTCCTTCTTCATTGATGCAGTCCATGGCATCTTTTGTGGCGCAGAATGTGGGCGCGAGAAAAGAAAAAAGAGCCAGACAGGCCCTGGTTACGGGAATGGGAATCGGCGCGTTCATCGGCGTTTTTGTCATGCTCCTTGTGTACTTCCAGGGTGGCCTTTTGGCAGGAATATTTACGCAGGATGCCGAGGTAGTAGCGCAGGCAGCGGATTATCTCAGGGGATTCAGCATGGAGGCGATTCTTACAAGTATCCTGTTCAGTCTTATCGGATATTATAATGGACACAGCCAGACGATGTTCGTCATGGTTCAGGGATTGGGCCAGACCTTCCTGGTGCGTCTGCCCATGTCGTACATCATGAGTATTCAGCCTGATGCCAACCTGACCATGATTGGCAGGGCTGCGCCGACAGCCAGTGCTTTTGGCATCCTGCTTGGCGTGATATACTTTATCATCTTCTCAAACAGGATGAAAAAGAAGCAGCTGATGTAAAAGAGGAAAACGAGCCGAGAGTTGTTATTTGTACATCGATGGGAACAGGGACGCTCGGATGGAAAGGATAACGCCTGGCAGGATGCGAACAGTGATGGCAAAAAAGATAACAGAATGGATGGTCACCATGAAAAAGTCAGATATAAAAAAATATAAAGAAGTTATTTTATACATTTTTTTTGGAGGGCTTACTACCCTTGTGAGCATCGGTTCCTTCGCGTGGTGCGATGTCGCCATGGGTATGAATCCCCTCTTTGCCAATGTCATCTCATGGATTCTGGCGGTGACATTTGCTTTCGTAACGAATAAGCGGTGGGTATTTGAGGCAAAAACGGAGGGATGGAAAGACACACTGGGCCAGGCGGCGCAGTTTTACAGCGGACGTCTGCTTACCCTGGGGATGGAAGAGGTCATTCTGCTGATTTTTATCAATGGTCTGGGCTGGAACAGTATCGTGGTGAAGATTGTCGCGCAGTTTTTTGTCCTTGTCGCTAATTTTATCATCAGCAAGTGGTTTGTTTTTAAAGAATAATGCAGGCAGCAATCTTGAGCAGAGATTGCTGCCCGGTTTTTGTTTTCAGAGTATTTCATGTATAATGAGGATGTGTTGCCCTGGATGAGCATTTTTATATTGGATTTGTTCCTTTTATAAATGTAATGTCGTGGACATAAAGATCCTGCCCGTCGACAGAGAACTTTATGTTATAACAGTGGAAATCCATGCCGTAAACCCGATCCGGATCTGTCTGATAAGCAGGTCGTGGGTCGAGGGAGAGGACTTCCAGCAGAGATGCTCTCCTGTCCGGGGTGACAAGGGACAGGAGAGCTTCATCACAGTGGACATGCAGGCGGTGGGAGAGGGCCTGCACAGAAAAGGAACCGGAGGCCTCCGGATGACTGTCCGTATAAGGAAGATACGGCTTGATGTCATAGATGGGGGTGCCATCCATCAGGTCAGCCCCGGATATAAAAAGAACCGGTCCGTTGCTTTCGGTGGCTTCCAGCCTTTCCAGTCGCACGGAAGACAGCCCGAGGGCGTTTGGCCGAAATGGAGAGCGGGAAGCGAAGACACCAGTGTGTCTGTTTCCACCCAGACGTGGCGGACGGACGGTCGGCGACCATCCCTGCCTGCTGTTTTTGGAGAATCCCCAGAGAAGCCACAGATGAGAGAAGGCGGTAATATCCCGAAAACAGTCAGGATTTTGATATTCTTTTTCAAAGGTGATGAAAGATTGCAGGGATGGAACCAGGCCGCTTTGCCTGGGAATGCCGAATTTCTCCGGGAAGTCGGTATGTATATGAGCGATGGGGGTAATCAGCATGGAATCCGGATCCGAGGATATGGGGGTCGTCATGTTTTCTCCTTCCTTTCCTGTCTCTCACCTATTTCTTTCCTGCGCCCTGTTTGGCACATTGGCGTCGCCAAGAAAGAAAATGGGGTTATTTTTGACGAAAACGAATTGATTGCTTTTGACACTTATCACACTATACAACGAAAAAAAAGAAGTGTCAATTACACCTTTTATAAGGGCAGAAAAGAGGATATAGAGGATGAAATTATACGCAGCGCCGATGGAAGGCATCACTGGGTATACTTACCGGAATGCGCACCATCATTATTTTGAGGGAATCAATAAATACTTTACGCCGTTTCTGACGCCAAAGAAAGGGAAGGGCTGGACGTCCAGAGAGAAAAATGACGTGATGCCTGCTCACAACGAGGGCATTCCGCTGGTGCCGCAGATTTTGACGAATCGATCGGAGGATTTTGTGAGAATGGCTGAACAATTGCAGGAATGTGGTTACGAAGAGGTGAATCTGTATCTGGGATGCCCTTCCGGAACCGTCGTTTCCAAAGGGAAGGGCTGTGCGTTTCTGGCGGACCGGGAGAAATTGCTGCGTTTTTTTGATGAAGTCTTCGCAAAGGTTTCTGTCAAAGTGTCTGTGAAAACCCGTCTCGGCGTGGAAGATTCGGGAGAAATCGTTCCACTTATGGATGTCTATAATCAATTTCCACTGTCTGAGGTGATCATCCATGCCCGGATTCACAAAGATTATTACAAAAAACCGGTAAATTGGGATGCCTTTCGAAAAGGTTTCTTGAAGTGCAGGCATTCCGTGTGTTACAATGGAGATATCTTTACGAAGGAAGATTTTGAAGAGTTTCACGATCATTTCCCGGAAGTGGATCGAATCATGCTGGGAAGAGGCCTGATCACTGATCCGCAGCTGGCGGAACGGATCGCATTTGATACGAAGAGTGATAAAATAAGATGGAAATCGTTTCATGATGAGCTCTGCCATTCTTATGAGGGTATCATGTCCGGAGAAAGAAATGTACTTTTTAAGATGAAAGAGTTATGGGGATATATGATTCCGATGTTTCAGGAAGGGGAAAAATACGGAAAGAAGATAAGAAAGTCCCGTAATCTGGGGGAATACAAACAGATTATCGAGGAGCTATTTCAGGAAAAAGATTTGATAAATTTTGATAAATAGGACGCACACAGGACAGGAGGCGACAATGAATGGATAAAAAGCGTTCCGGGCGAGGAAGAAAATATCAACGCAGCCTTGCGCTGATCATGGTAATCCTGTTGACACTGAGTAGTTGGAGTATCAAAGTGAGCGCCACAGAATCTTCCGGTACAGAAACATCAACAGAGACGATTGACAGCGCAGCGGGCAGTGAGACCAGCACGACGCCGAGCAAGCTCAGCGCAGCGGGCAGCGATAACCGCACGACGGCGAGCAAGATCAGCACGGCGAGCAGTGATGCCAGCACGGCAGAAGGCGAGATTAGTTCGCAGGATGCGGCAGAAGGGCAGGAGATTGAGGATTGCCTGGAGATATCGGCATTGATCGCTGAGACCTGGGATGATGATTATTTTGGAACTATCGTCCTGGATGCCAATGCCGGGGAGGCAGAGGTAGATGGAGAGACCGAAGACATTTCCGATATCTGTGATTATTATACGGAGGCGGATGACGGGAATCTCTCAGAGGGCGACGCCGAGGAGGTTCTCACGGAATATCTGGACACTCTTCCGGAAGACAGCGATCTCTATACGGTGGAAGAATGTGACGATGGAGCATATGAGATCACAGCGCCGTTTCAGACGAAACGGCTGATTGTGGAGGCGGAAGCCCTTGATGATACCTATGGGGCAGCACAGATTTATTATAATACGGAGATGGGCGAGACGATCCTGCAGTTTGACACGATGGAAGACACGAAGGAGGCCTATGAGGAACTGTGTTTGCTTTACGGTTCTGAGGATTGCTATCCCGACGTAGTGTTTGCCATCGATGATATCACGGAAGCGACGTCTTCCGGAACGAGCAGTTATTCCTGGGGAACTGCGTATATGGGAATGGATACGCTCAAGGCCGAGGCGGAGGGAAAGTATGGCACGGTGACGGTCGCCATTCTCGATACCGGGATTGATAAGTCCAATCAGTTGTTTCAATCGAGGAAGATATCCTCTAAAAGCTATAATTTTATAGGGAATAACAAAAATGTGACCGATAAAAACGGGCATGGTACCCATGTGGCCGGTATTATCGCGGACGCCACTCCGTCCAATGTACGGCTTATGATGCTGAAGATCACCAGCAGCGACGGCTATTCTTCTCTGCTTACGGTCAAGACGGCATTGCAATATGCCCTGAAACAAGATATTTGTGTGATCAATATGAGTATAGGTTTTATCAGTGCTTCGGCGTCGAGCTGTACTTATCTGAACTCGCTGATTAATAAAGCTTATCGCAAAGGGATTCCCATCGTTACGGCTGCCGGCAACAGTGCCATCAATGTTTCCTATTGTTATCCGGCATGTAATAAAAAGACGATTGCCGTATCTGCGCTGGATCAGGATGGTGTGATTGCTTCCTATTCTAATGTGGGGAGCCGCATTGATTTTTGTGCCCCGGGGACGGCAATCGTCAGTGCCAAAGCCGGCGGGAAGCTCGTATCCATGACGGGGACGTCCATGGCTGCACCGCACATCACTGCGGCAGTGACTTACCTGAAAATGATGCAGTCGAACCTTTCGGTGACGGGAGTCTATAATGAACTGAAGCTGCTAAGCGTGGATCTGGGATCTTCCGGCAAAGATAATTATTATGGATGGGGATGCCCCAATCTCGCGAATCTTTTGACGAAAGGCATTACTTATACATCTGACGTGGTGACGTCCGGGCTGACGACTCCGGTGATAAAATCCGTAAAAAATAGCGAAAATGGGATTAAGATTACATGGAAGAAGGTTAGCAATGCGAAAAAGTATTACCTGTACCGCAAAACAGGAAACGGTTCTTACAAGAGGATTAAAATTATTACGG
>JAJQDO010000307.1:8696-11830 GCA_021202175.1 Clostridiales bacterium
ATCCAGCACAGGCACATCGGCTGATCGACAGAAAACGCAGTCGAACTTACTTTTCTCAGAGATAAAAAGCGGGCAGGTGACAGTGAAGTGGGCTCGTCAGGTTCGAGTTACCTCTTATTGGATTCGCTATTCGAGATCAAAATCCATGGAGAACGCCGAGACGGTCACTGTTTCCGGAAGCAGCGCAAAGGCAGCGATAACCGGGCTGAAAAAGAAAACGTATTATATAAAAGTGCGGTCTGTGAAGACGATCGGCGGCACAACGTATTACTCGCAATGGTCAGAAGTGAAAAAGATTAAAATTAAGTGATTGGTGGTACGTAATTTGAAAGAAAAAGTTGATTTAGCGCAGGAGATTACAAATGAAAATCAGACGTTGCTTCCCAGGATTTCCGTGACTAATCTGGAAGTTACTGTAGAAGAGGGGAAGGTCCATCGGGGTTTCTTTGCCATTGACAGCGAGAACAGGATTCCGATTCAGGGCAGCGTGTATTCCACGAATGATAAGGTTGGCCTGGACGTTTGTGACTTCAGTGGGGTTCATACAGAGATTTCCTATTATTTTAAGGGAAAGCTGACAACCGCTGGAAATGAGTTCGAGGGAGATTTTATCCTGATCACGAATGCCGGGGAGTACAATATCCCTTACCATTTTACGGTGGTTCCGACAGCGGCACAGTCTTCCATAGGACAGATTTCCAATATGGAAGAATTTACAAGGCTTTACTATGAGAACCGGCAGGAGGCCATGGAGTTGTTCTTCCTTCCGAATTTTGCGCAGGTTTTTTTAAAACATGAGCCAGAACAAAGGGCAATGTATCACAGCTTTATGAAAAGCCGTTCCAGAAATATGATTCTGGAGGAATTTCTTTCGGCGGCTGGTTATAAAGAACCAACCCGTTTGGATGTGGGGATGAAGAAGATTGTTCTTGATGCCGGGAAGGATCGGGAAGTATTTACTTTAAAGCTGATTACAGAAGGATACATTGAGGGTCAGATCATCGCTGAAAAAGGGCAGGTACAGCTTAGCCGGAACAGATTTACCAGTAATGATTTTACCGATGGATGCCTGGAACTGGCGGTGGAGAAGAATCACAATTATATTATGGGTAATGACGTGATCCGTATCCGGACCGTACGCCAGGAGTTTGCCATTCCTGTGGAATGGTGGGGCACACTGCCGGTTGCCACAAAAGAACAGGAGATGCGAAGCCGCATCAAAAGACAGCGCGCGGAATTGATGCATAATTATCTGTTTTTCCGAACGGGGAGCATTGGATTTGAAGATTTTGCGGAAGAGTCCGATCGGACGATTGATGATTTGATTCATTTGACGGGAGAAACGGAATGGAAACTATATAAGCTGCATCTTTTGATGATGGAAGAACACGCGCAGGAGGCGGAGGAACTCTTCAGGGAATTAGAAGAGCTGCGGAAACAGCAGGAGTTTGCGCCGCTGCTTTCCAACTATTATCTTTACCTGAAAGCGATGTTTTATCGCACAGCGGAAAGTATTTCAGCAGCGGTCCTGTCTATCCGGGATTTTTATGAGGCGTCGGATTATAAGGCGGAAGCCTTATGGATGCTCATTTATCTTGACAGAGAATACGTTTATAATAAACGGCTGCAATACGATACGATTCGTCTGCTCTCCCAGCAGGGGACAAACAGCAGCATTTTATATTTTGAAGCCTGTGAGATTCTGAACGAGAATCCGAATTATATGGAGGAACTGGGTACTTTTGAGATCAGTATCTTTCGCTGGGGTGTACGCTATGGTTATATTTCCATGGCGCTGGCTTACCAGTTCATGCGCCTGGCTTTAAAGATTAAATACTATAATAAAGCCATCTTTAATATTGCGGAGAAACTTTACAAGGTGGAACCCGATGACAGATTCCTGCAGGTCATCTGTTCTCTGCTGATCAAGGGAAACCGAACCGGAAGAGAGTATCATCATTATTTCAAAAAAGCAGTGGAGGAGAATCTGAAGATCATCGGCCTGAATGAATTTTTTATCCGCAGCATGAATTATCAGGAATATGAAGTGATTCCTCACAGAGTCCTTATTTATTTCACATACAGCAATAGTCTGGATTCCATGGAAAGAGCATATCTGTATTCGAATGTGCTGGAAAATAAAAATTATTATGACGAGGTCTTCGGAGCCTATTATTCGAAAATGGAGCCTTTTGTGGAGGAACAGCTGTTGAAAGGACGGATGAATGAACATCTGTCGTATCTCTACACGTATTTTCAGAAAGAGATCCTGGAAAAACCGGAAAATGCCAAGGCAGTTTGTGATATTTTATTTTATCAGAAGCTGACCTGTGAGAATCACAATATCATAGGTCTTTATGCGATGTGTCCGGAGAATGGCAAAGAGACATATTATCCCCTTGCCGGCGGGATTTGTTATGTGGAGATTCCAAACAGCAGGACGGTGCTATACTTTGTGGACAGCAATGAACAGCGATATGTTACTGACATACCATATAAGAAAGAGCCGTTTTTGTCCCTGCGTCAGTTCCCGGAGAGCTGGATTCAGAAAAATGCTGCCAATAAAAAGATTCTGCTGGCCATGACGGAAAAAGTCGATGTGGAACGGAAAGAAGAAGATATGCCGATATTGCAGAAGACGGCATTTTATGAGGAATATCAACCGTGGATTCGGTTCCGCGCTATGGAAAATCTGCTCGTATATTATGAGGAGCATCAAAACAAAGCGGAACTGGCCAGATGGCTGGAGCGCATTGACTATTCTAATGTCTCCGAGCGCTTCCGCAAACGCCTTATGGATTTTTATATCGAGGTCGGTATGGTTGAGAACGCCTTTTTTGATATCGAGCTGTATGGGTGTGGAATCATGGGAGCGGTCAAGCGCCTGAAGCTGGCCTCTTTTGGCACAAAATACCATGAAGGGAAGTTAGATGAGACCACTTTATATCTTTGTTATTCCGCTTTTGTGAGTAAGAAATATAACCGGGATACGCTGATCTATCTGATGAATTATTTTCAGGGTGAGATGGAAGATCTTCTGCTAATCTGGGAGCGGAGCAGAAAGTATGCCCAGGATACAGGTGCTAGTGAGACCAGTCTTCTGGCACAAAGTAGGATTACGAGAATCGAAACAG
>JAJQDO010000178.1 GCA_021202175.1 Clostridiales bacterium
ATATTACATTTGTGATGATCTCGCCGAAAGAATTATGTCTGCCGGAATATATCATCAAGGATGTGTTTGAAAAAGAGAACATTCCATATAAAGAGGTCCGAACGATGGAAGAAGTTATGCCAGAACTGGATATTCTCTATATGACCAGGGTTCAGAAAGAACGATTTTTTAATGAGGCAGATTATATCCGCCTGAAAGATAGCTTTATTCTTGATGAAAAGAAATTGAAGACGGCCAAGGAAGATCTTTGTATCATGCATCCCCTTCCGAGAGTGAATGAGATCTCTACCAAGGTGGATGATGATCCGAGAGCCTGCTATTTCAAGCAGGCGGTTTATGGGAAATATGTCAGGATGGCTTTGATCATGACTTTGCTGGGGGTGAGCGCAGATGAAAATTGACAGTATCAAAAACGGAATCGTTCTCGACCATATTCAGGCGGGAAAGAGCATGGAAATCTATAAATATCTGGGACTGGATAAGCTGGATTGCAGTGTCGCTATCATAAAAAACGCGGTGAGCAATAAAATGGGAAAGAAAGATATCATCAAGATTGCCGATAATTTTGATCTGAATCTGGATGTCCTCGGATACATTGATCCGGATATTACCGTTTGCTACATAAGAGATGGAAAGATTGTGAAAAAAGAACATCTGGAACTGCCGGAACGAATCACGAATATCCTGCGGTGCAAGAATCCTCGCTGTATCACTTCCGAAGAAAGAGGCATCGATCAGGTGTTTAAGCTGACGGATAGAGAAAACCGCATTTATCGCTGTATTTATTGTTAATCGAAAAAAAGTGAATACTGATTTTACATTGGCTGGTGCCTGATTCGTGTATCAGGACGTTGCGAATGGGAATGAAGCGGTCCGGCTTATGAAGGACCGCTTTTTATCTTATTAGGATATTTCCTTCTTAAAATTAAGACAAAAACACTCTGTTAAGGACGCATATTTATGCAATGGGGATTATGGGCTGATACAATGCATAAAGTTGACAGACTCTTGCATAATGTGAAGAATTGGTGTAAAATATTTTTCAAAAATAATGAACAAGCTTTGTTCGCTAAACTTTTAAAGAAAAATTGAAATATACGTGTGAATCAGAATAGACTTATAAAAGATATAATGATATATGCGTTAATCTGAACAAACTTAGAGAAGAAGAGTGGTGAGAATGATGAAAGCCCAGAAACAGAGATTAAGTCTGACCCAGAAAGAAATCAGTCAGCAGGAGGATTTTACAGATCCGAAGGAGTTATACGAAAAGTTGATAAAGACGATTCGTGCATACCACCCGTCTACGGACATTTCCATGATTGAAAAGGCATACCATCTGGCAGATGATGCTCACAAACAACAAAAGAGGAAGTCGGGGGAACCATATATCATTCATCCTCTGTGCGTGGCGATCACCCTGGCAGAACTGGAGCTTGATAAAGAGACGATTGTTGCCGGACTCCTCCATGATGTCGTCGAGGATACAGAGTATACGTTGGAAGACATAACCAGAGAGTTCGGTGAAGAGGTGGCGCTTCTTGTCGATGGGGTTACAAAGCTTGGACAGCTCTCCTATTCCCATGATAAGATGGACATTCAGGCGGAGAATCTTCGAAAAATGTTTCTTGCCATGGCAAAGGATATTCGTGTGATTCTTATTAAGCTGGCCGACCGTCTTCACAATATGCGGACGCTTCAGTATATGAGGCCGGAGAAGCAGAAGGAGAAGGCCAGGGAGACGATGGATATCTATGCTCCTATTGCTCACCGCCTTGGCATATCGAAGATTAAGATAGAGTTGGATGACCTTTCTCTCAAATATCTTGAGCCAGAGGTCTATGCGGACCTGGAGGAAAAGCTCGATTCCATCATGAAAGAAAGGAAAGAGTTTATCGAGTCCATCGTAAAAGAGGTCCAGGCACATGTAGAGGAAGCGGGCATCCGGGCCGAAGTGGACGGTCGGGTGAAGCATTATTTCAGCATATATAAAAAAATGCGCAATCAGAACAAGACACTGGATCAGATTTACGATATCTTTGCCGTGCGGATCAAGGTAGAAACGGTAAAGGACTGTTATGCGGCATTGGGCGTCATCCACGAACTGTATAAGCCGATACCCGGAAGGTTTAAGGATTATATTGCCATGCCGAAGGATAACATGTACCAGTCGCTTCATACTACACTCATTGGTTCGTCAGGGACGCCGTTTGAGATTCAGATTCGTACCTTCGAGATGCATCGTACAGCTGAGTATGGCATCGCTGCCCATTGGAAGTACAAAGAAGGCGGCGGCAATATTAATAAAGAAGAAGAGAAATTAAGCTGGCTGCGCCAGATTCTGGAGTGGCAGCAGGATATGTCGGATAACAGAGAGTTCCTCGCCATGTTAAAGACGGATCTGGATTTGTTCGCGGAGCAGGTATACTGTTTTACGCCGCAGGGTGATGTAAAGACATTGCCGGCCGGTTCTGTCACGATAGATTTTGCCTACATGATTCATTCCGCTGTCGGCAATAAGATGGTGGGAGCAAGGGTGAACGGCCGTCAGGTGCCGATCGACTATAAGATTCAGAATGGCGACCGGATTGAGATCATCACGTCGCAGAACTCAAAGGGACCGAGCCATGACTGGCTGTCCATCGTGAAAAGCTCCCAGGCGAAGAGCAAGATAAACCAATGGTTTAAATCGCAATTTAAAGAGGAGAATATCTTAAAAGGACGCGAACTTCTCGATCGGTATGCCAAAGCAAAACGCATTACCATTTCTGATTATAAGAAGCCGGAATACCAGAAAAAATGCATGCAGAAATACGGGTTGAAAAACTGGGATTCCGTTCTGGCGGCAGTTGGCCATGGTGGCCTGAAAGAAGGCCAGGTTGTCAACAAACTGAAGGAAGAGTATGAGAAACAGCACAGAAAAGAACTGACAGACGAAGAAGCCCTGCAGGAGATTACGGAGAAAAACAAGGCAGACAAGGGAGGAAACAGGCCACGGAGCAGATCTGGAATCACAGTAAAAGGAATCCATGATGTTTCCGCGCGATTCTCCAAATGCTGCAGTCCCGTTCCGGGAGATGAGATCGTGGGCTTTGTCACCAGAGGCAGAGGAATATCGATTCATCGAACAGACTGTGTGAATATGCTCTGTTTGTCGGAGAGTGACAGAAATCGTCTCATTGACGCAGAGTGGGAAGTCGACGCGGCGGAAAGTACGGGAGAACTGTACATGACAGAGATTTGTCTGTACGCGCACAACCGCACAGGGATTCTTCTGGATATTTCCAAGATATTTATGGAGATGAAGGTTGATATCAAGTCTGTTTCCACCAGAACCAGCAAACAGGGGCTGGCGACCATCGCGATCACCTTCCCAATCCGGGACATTGAGGAGTTAAATCACATTATAAAGAAGTTACGTAATATTGAGAGCGTGATCGATATCGAGAGAAATGCCGGTTGATCATTGATGGAATATATACTGGCCGATGCCTGAGAGCTGATGAACTGCTGCACGGCGCATCAATTTATGACATATCATATTTAAATATCGCATACGATGCCTGGAAGTTGATTGACTGCTACACGGCGCATTGACTGCCTGAAATACAAAACACGACATTGACAATGATATATCCATCAATGACTGTAAACAGATAAATGAATACTATCACGATGATGCAGAAAAAGGAGGAAATGCATTGGGAGAATTAAAAGTAGCCTCAGCGCAGCTGGGACCTATTGATACAAATACCTATATTCTTATGGACGAAGAGATAAAAGAAGCTGTCATTATCGATCCGGCCGGGAGCCCGGAGGAACTCGCCAGTTTCCTGGAAGATAATGGATACACTCTGGATGGAGTATTGTTGACGCACGGGCATCACGATCACATTGGCGGTCTGGCTGGATTGAGAGAGCATTATGAGCCCTGGATACTGCGCGTCTTTGCAGCGAAACCGGAACAGGAACTTATCATGGTAAAAGATTATAATATTAGTACCAGTTTTGGAAAAGGGTACACGACACATGCCAACATGATGCTGGATGATAAGCAGACCTTTGAGGTCACTTCGAAGCATTTGTGCAAATGTTATTATACGCCGGGACATACGATCGGCAGCTGTTGTTATTATTTCGCGGAGGAAGGCTGGCTGTTTTCCGGCGATACGCTTTTTGCCGGAAGCATCGGCCGCAGCGACCTGCCGACGGGAGACGAGAGAGCCATCATGCGTTCGGTAAACGATATCGTGATGAGTTTTCCGGATGCGACGGTTGTTTTCCCGGGGCACGGCCCGACGACAACTATTGGTGACGAGCGGGCGACGAATCCCTTTGTGATGAAAAGAAATCGCTCTTGAAAGAGAGGATGACGCGAACATCAATATCCCTGTATGATAAGATAGGAGGGATGATAATGGAGGTTTTGGAAATGACAGAAAAAGAATTGAAGGACCAGACCATTAGAGAATATGTGAATTTACAAAGATTAAAAAAAGCACCCGATCGGGATGCGGAACTTGCTTATCAGGAAAAGGTTTTGAAAGCCAGATTACAGTCTCTGGGTGTTCCGACGGAAATGCTTGAATTATAGATATGATTTATTTATACCAGAATAACAGAGAATACGATTATGATGTCCGCGCCATCGCATTAGCCTTTTTTGAGCGGGAGAAGATTGTCGAGGTGCCAAAGGAAGAATTCGAGGTCTATCTTCTGACCAAAAATCAGACTGACGGGATTCTGTTTTTGCGCCTGATCTATGAAGAGGAGCATATCGATGGATATCTGACCGATGGCCGGGGGCAAGAGGCTAGAAACGCTGTTTCCTGCGATTATCATGACCATGTGGGTCACAGGAATGAGGTCAGTCGATTTTTATATGTTCTCTTTTCGAAATATACGAAAAAGACATTACCCTGGGGGATGCTGACGGGAATCCGCCCGACGAAGATCGTCATGAAGTGGATGGAAGAGGAGAAGGACCTTACGATTCTGGAACAGCGGTTTTCGGATATTTATCTGGCAGATGAGCAGAAGGCGCATCTTTGCGTACAGGTGGCGGCGAGAGAGAAGCAGTTTCTTGACGCTCATGATTACAGTAAAGAATACAGTCTGTATATCGGGATACCATTTTGCCCGACTACCTGCTTATATTGTTCCTTTGCCTCCTTTCCTCTTTCAAAATATGGCGATCGCATGGAAGCTTACATGAATAGCCTGTTTCGGGAGATGGCTTTTGTGGCGGAAAGTTACGGACATAAAAAACTGACGTCCGTTTATGTGGGCGGCGGTACGCCGACAGCGCTGGATGAACATTTTCTTGGTCTGTTGATGGAAGAGATTCATAAAAGATTCCCGGTTGGGGAGACGAGAGAGTTCACGGTGGAGGCCGGACGCCCGGATAGCGTTACGAGGCAGAAACTTCATATCCTTCGGGACGCTGGCGTCAGCAGAATCAGTATTAATCCCCAGACCATGCACCAGGAGACCCTGGATCTGATTGGTCGCGCTCATACGGTAGGTCAGACGAAGGATGCATTTTTTCTGGCCAGAGAGGAAGGATTTGACAATATCAATACGGACATGATCACAGGCCTGCCCGGTGAAGATATTTCCCATGTTCATGGCACACTCGAAGAGATATTCCGCTTAAAGCCGGAAAGCCTGACGGTGCATTCTCTGGCCATAAAGCGGGCAGCCCATCTTAACATGGAGATGGAGAAATATCAGTCCATGGTCAAGGGCAGCACCAATGAGATGCTGCGGGAGGTAGATGCATACTGTAACAGGATGAATATGCAGCCCTATTATATGTACCGTCAGAAAAATATCCCGGGTAATCTTGAAAATATCGGCTACTGTCTTCCCGGTAAGGAATGTCTGTATAACATGCTGATCATGGAAGAAAAACAGGATATCATATCCTGTGGTGCCGGTGCTTCTACCAAATACGTATATCCGGAAGAAAACCGGATTGAGAGAACGGAAAATGTCAAAAACATCGATCATTATATCAACCGGATTGATGAGATGATCGAGAGAAAGAAAAGATATTTATGATAGAAAGAGGAAAATAATGGCATATGCTTATGGAGTCCATGACCTGGAAACGCCGATCCAGGATTCCTTTGAGGAAGCGATTTTTCACGGGATGGTTGTCAGCAATCTGGCATATTTTGTAGGAAAAGAAATGGGCTTTCCGGAAGAACAGTGTTATGATCTTGCGGTAGCAGGCATGTTGCATGACATTGGGAAACTACGCCTTCGTTCCTACGTTTATGAAGAAAAGGAAGCCAAACTGCACATTGATGAGATGAGATATGTGAGACTTCATCCCTCCATCGGCTATGCGTTCTTAAAGGAGCAGGGCTATGGGGAAAATGTTTTGACCGCTGTCTTGTATCATCACGAGAATGCAGACGGAAGCGGGTATCCGAATAATTTAAAGATTGATGATATCCCGATGAACGCCCGCATATTGAGAGTGTGCGACGCTTTCGGAGCACTGATCGCTAATCGGCCGTACCGAAGTGCATTTGATATTGAGACGGCATTATCGATCATGATCGAGGAAGTAAAGAATTATGATATGAAGGTTTTCCTGGCTTTTCAAAGAGTAACCCAGTCAAAGGATATGGCAGATATGCTTTCCGGTCTGGGGATTCAAAGATAGTGATATCGTGTGATGGATATGGTTAAGAGAATTTGTAAACTTTGTTCGTGCTGTGCAAGGAAACTGCATTACCGGGACAAGTTGAGATAATGTAAATATTGTGATACAGGAGGATATAGTGATTATGGCTGAATCAATGAAAGGCCTGAAGCGAACCCATCGCTGTACAGAGGTTACAGTAGCAGAGATTGGGAATACAGTTACCCTGATGGGATGGGTACAAAAAAGAAGAAATCTTGGCAGCCTGATTTTTGTGGATCTGCGAGACAGAAGCGGGCTGATGCAGTTATATTTTGAGGAAGACACGATTGGAACGGAGGGCTTTGCGAAAGCGGGAACCCTGCGGTCAGAATATGTTGTCGCCGTTACAGGGACGGTGGAGAGAAGAAGTGGTGCGGTAAACACATCATTGAAAACGGGAGAACTGGAGATTAAGGTTCTGTCCCTCCGTATCCTGTCGGAATCCGAAACGCCGCCCTTCCCGATCGACGCGGACATTACGGTGAAGGACGATCTGCGTCTGAAATATCGTTACCTCGATCTGAGAAGGCCGAACATTCAGAATAATCTCATCATGAGAAGCAAGATTGCGACGCTGACCAGACAGTTTTTGGCGGGAGAAGGGTTCCTGGAAATCGAGACGCCGATGCTCACAAAAAGTACGCCGGAAGGCGCAAGGGATTATCTCGTGCCAAGCCGCGTGCATCCGGGATGTTTTTATGCGCTGCCCCAGTCTCCGCAGCTTTTTAAGCAGTTACTTATGGTTTCGGGGTATGACCGGTATTTCCAACTGGCGAAATGTTTCCGGGATGAAGACCTCCGTGCAGATCGACAGCCGGAATTTACACAGATTGATATGGAACTGTCCTTTGTAGATGTAGATGATGTCATTGATGTTAATGAACGTTTGCTGGCATATCTTTTTAAAGAGTGTCTGGATGTAGATGTGGCCTTACCGATTCCAAGGATGACCTGGCAGGAAGCGATGGACCGTTTCGGTTCCGACAAGCCGGATTTGCGTTTTGGCATGGAAATCAAAGATGTCTCTGACCTTGTGAAAGACTGTGGATTTGGTGTATTTGCGGGAGCTATTAATGCTGGTGGAATGGTACGTGCTCTCTGCGCGCCGGGCCTTGGCGATGTATCATCGAAAAAGATGAAAAATATAGAGAAAACCGCGAAGGATTACGGCGCAAAAGGGTTGGCCTATATCCAGCTGAAATCGGATGGCACCATGAAGTGTCCCTTTGCGAAGTTCCTGTCCGCAGAAGAACTGCAGACGTTAATTGATGCGGTCGGGGCCAGACAGGGTGACCTGGTTGTGTTTGCCGCGGATCAGTTTAAAGTGGTCTGTGATGTGCTTGGCGCGCTCCGTCTGAAATTCGCCGATGAATTACAGCTTCTGGATAAAGCGGATTATAAATTTGTGTGGATCACAGAATTCCCGCTGTTGGAGTGGTCCGAAGAGCAGGGAAGATACACGGCGATGCACCATCCTTTCACCATGCCGATGGAAGAAGACCTGGAATGGATCGACAGCGATCCGGGCCGGGTGCGTGCGAAGGCCTATGATATCGTTTTGAACGGAACGGAACTGGGCGGCGGCAGTGTCAGGATTCATCAGAATGACATCCAGGAAAAGATGTTCGAGTGTCTGGGATTTACCAAAGAGCAGGCGCATGAACGGTTCGGTTTTCTGTTGGAGGCGTTTAAGTACGGTGTGCCGCCTCATGCCGGACTGGCGTATGGACTGGATCGTCTGGTCATGCTCATGACGAAGGAAGATTCCATCCGCGACGTGATTGCATTCCCTAAGGTAAAAGATGCTTCCTGTCTTATGACGAACGCCCCGGATGTTGTAGATGACAAACAGCTGGAAGAACTGTGTATTGCGGTTGTGTCTGCTGATAAAGAATAAGATAATTGACAAAGAATAAAAAAGAGAAAGCGACCTCTGTCTCGAGATTTATCGAGACAGAGGCACTTTTTTTGCTATTATTTTTACATATGCAAATATAATAGCAAAGAAATAAACAAATATGAAAAAAATCAACTAAATTATTGAAAAAAAGAAAAAATAAATGACCCACAAATGTTGACAATGGCACAACTCTCATTTATAATAAATTTAATGAGAGCGATCTCAAACACAGCTACTCGTAGGTGCAATGTATTACTATGCTGGTTATTGTTATGATTACGGCAGTCCTGACAGGCGGTGGCAGGTTTTGCCGAGCAAAGAAAGGTGGATTAACATGAATGACCTTCAGCTGAAAAAGACAGCGAATGAAGTCCGTAAAGGGATTGTTACGGCAGTCTATTACGCAAAGGCAGGGCATCCGGGCGGCTCTCTTTCCGCGGCCGAGATGTTTACCTATCTCTATTTTGAAGAGATGAATATCGATCCTCAGAATCCGGATGATCCGGACAGAGATCGTTTTGTCCTCTCGAAAGGACACACGTCTCCGGGATTGTATGCTACATTGGCGAACAGAGGATATTTTCCGGTAGAAGACTTAAAGACATTCCGTCATCTGGGTTCCTATCTCCAGGGACATCCCTGCATGCAGCATGTTCCGGGCGTGGACATGTCCGCCGGTTCCCTGGGGCAGGGTGTTTCTGCTGCTGTCGGCATGGCGCTGTCCGCAAAGATCCGCGGAAAAGACTACCGCACTTATACCCTGCTCGGTGATGGCGAGATTGAGGAAGGACAGGTCTGGGAGGCGGCGATGTTTGCCGGCGCCAAAAAGCTTGACAACCTGGTAGTCATTGTAGATAACAATGGCCTGCAGATCGATGGCAAGATTGAAGATGTCAATTCCCCTTATCCGATCGATGAGAAGTTTAAGGCATTTAATTTCCATGTCATTACCATTGACGGACATGATTTCAAGCAGATTGCCGATGCGCTGGCTGAAGCCCGCGACACCAAGGGATGCCCGACAGCGATCATCATGAAGACAATCAAAGGAAAAGATGTTTCTTACATGGAGAACGAAGCAGGATGGCACGGAAAGGCTCCGAACGATGAAGAATACAAGATCGCTATGGAAGATCTGGAAAAGGTAGGTGCAGCGTTATGTTAGAAGGAAAGAAGATCGCAACCCGTGAAAGTTACGGAAATGCTTTGGTGGAGTTGGGTAAAGTAAACGATAAGGTTGTTGTCCTTGACGCGGATCTGGCAGGCGCGACAAAGACTGGAACATTTAAGAAGGCTTTCCCGGACCGTTTTTTTGACTGTGGTATTGCGGAATGTAATATGGCGGGTATCGCGGCCGGCCTGGCAACGACAGGCATGGTGCCGTTTATGAGCTCCTTCGCTATGTTCGCGGCAGGACGTGCTTATGAGCAGGTACGCAATGGTATCGGTTATCCTCACCTGAACGTGAAGATCAGCGCGACCCATGCGGGGATTTCCGTCGGTGAAGACGGCGCGACCCATCAGTGTAATGAAGACATTGCCCTGATGCGCACGATTCCCGGTATGGTCGTGATCTCCCCATCGGATGATGTGGAAGCGAGAGCGGCTGTGGCGGCGGCAGCGGAATATGTCGGTCCGGTCTATCTTCGTTTTGGTCGTCTTGCGGCGCCGGTCATTAATGACAATCCGGATTATAAATTTGAGATCGGGAAAGGCATCACCTTAAGAGAAGGGACCGATGTCACCCTGGTGGCGACCGGCCTTCTGGTCAGTGAGACGCTGGAAGCAGCCAAGATGCTTGAAAAAGACGGGATCAATGCCAAGGTGATCAATATTCACACCATCAAACCGTTGGATGAAGATCTGATCGTTGCTGCGGCAAAAGAGACGGGAAAGGTCGTCACGATCGAGGAACATTCTGTTATCGGCGGTCTTGGCGGCGCTGTCTGCGAAGCGCTTTCCGAAAAGTGCCCGGTACCGGTAAAACGGATTGGTATCCACGATGAATTCGGACAGTCCGGTCCGGCTGTGGCATTGCTGCATCATTATAAACTGGACGCGGAAGGTATCTGCGAGCAGGTGAAAGCATTTTTGGCATAGGCTTTTGACGCAGATAAGATTCCGTGCCTGCCGGTACGTATGATGAAGACGGTGGAGGAAGAATGATATGAGGATTGGAATAGGAAATGATCATGCTGCATTGGAGATGAAGCTGCAGATCAAAGATTTTCTGGAAGAAATGGGTTACGAGGTTGTAAACTATGGTACGGACACACCGGAAAGCTGCGATTATCCGGTATATGGAGCGAAGGTCGCGAAGGCAGTAACTGCCGGGGAAGTGGATCAGGGCATTCTGATCTGTGGTACCGGAGTGGGGATTTCCCTTGCGGCTAACAAAGTAAAGGGAATACGCTGTGTCGTGTGCAGTGAGCCCTATTCTGCAAAGCTGTCCAAGCAGCACAATAATTCGAACATTTTAGCCTTTGGCGCACGGGTTGTTGGAATCGAGATGGCGAAGATGATTGTCACGGAATGGCTGAACGCCGAGTTCTTAGGAGGAAGGCACCAGGATCGTGTTGATATGATTATGGCTCTTGAGAATGAATAATTTACATATTGGTTATCGTTGCTGGTCACGCTGTGACCAGCAACTTTTTTTATCTGATAGGAAATTTCGTTCCTATCAGATAAAAACGCTCCGTATGATATAAAAACTTCTGCACTTTCTTATAAAGCAAAAAAATGTTTCTGATAAAATAGAAAAGTTGGTTGAAAACTGTTTTAAGAATGTCTAAAAAGATTCAAATACCGGGTAAAATAGTCCTTGACGATGGGATTTTTGTGTACTAGAATAACATCTGTTGCGCAAGTGATTAATCTTAACAAGCGGTAGTGATATGTTTATTTTCATTGAGGAATAGCTATTAATAAAAGTTATTTTCAATGTTTTGAAAATTATCCTTGACATTAATCAGTTGTTGTGATAGAATTTAAAAGCTTTCGCACGAAAGCAAGAAGTATTTAGATTGATAGTATATTGACAACTGAATAACAAAACAACCTAGAACGATCAATTTTTTAAATTTCATTCGGGTCCCGAAGCAGGAGTTGTCAGCGG